>JANWXL010000007.1 GCA_025055265.1 Roseiflexus sp. | reverse complement strand
GCGCCTCACACCTCGCGCCTTGCGCCTTGCGCCTTGCAACGGTCAACGAATGGGGAAACGAATAAACAAATGGAAGCGCAGAACGAATGCGCGCATTGCCTTACCTCTTGCCTCAAACCTCTTGCCTCTTGCCTCACGCCTTGCGCCTCGCGTCTCGCGCCTCTTGCCTCTTGCCTCACGCCTCTTGCCTCACGCCTCTTGCCTCTTGCCTCACACCTCGCGCCTCTTGCCTCACAGCGGCTTCACTCCATGCCCGGCATCAATCGACGTCAGATCAATGACGCCGCCGCGGTAGATCATCCCCCCCTCGAAGGGATTCCCCGCCAGGAACAGGGGCGTATCCAGATCTACGAAAGCAAAGCCGCCCTGACCAGCGGCAAAACAGGCGGAGACGGTCATCGCCAGGATCGACTCCACCATGCCGCCGATCATCAGGCGCAGACCGGCAACGCGCGCGACGGCGGCGATGTCGAGCGCTTCAACGATGCCGCACTTCATTAACTTGATATTGATCACGTCCACTGCACCGGCCTTCGCCAGTCGCGCGACGTCGGCGGCGCTCGCGGCGCTTTCATCAGCAGCGATGGGCACACGGCTTGTGGCAGTCAGGCGACGCAGCCCGGTTTCGTCATCCTTCGCAACCGGTTGTTCAAATAACACCGGGACAATGCCGTGGACGTTCAGCATATCGAGCAGCCTGAGCGCATCGTCGGCGGTGTAGCCGCAATTGCCGTCGAGGATCAGGCGCGCATCCGGCGCCACATCTCTGACAGCAACGATCCGCGCCAGGTCGTGTTCCATGGTACGAATCGTGGTCGTCTCTGGATCGCCAGCGCCGATCTTGATTTTGATGGTTGTGACGCCGCGTGCGACGATCTCGCGCGCCGCGCGCGCCGCCGCTGCGATGCTGCCGGTGGTGATGGTCACATCAGTTTCCAGGGTGCTCGCCACGCCGCCGAAGAACGACCAGAGCGGCAGGCGCGCGCGGCGCGTCAACGCATCGAGCAGTGCGGTTTCGATGGCGCAGCGCGCCGAACCGGTCATGCCCGGTATGGCGGGGAGCGCCAGCGCGATCCGGCGCCATTCACGCACGTCGGCGCCTTCGATCTGTGATTGCGCCGCCAGGATTGCTGCGCGCGCCGTTTCCTGCGTTTCGCCATTGAATGCTGGAAACGGAGCTGCTTCGCCGTAGCCGCGCGTCCCGTCCGCCAGTTCGACGGCGATCAGGAGATTGCGCGCCACATCCTGCGCGCCGCCAGCAATCCCAAACGGTTCAAGGAGCGGAATGTCGAGGGGCGTCACGGTCAGTGAGCGGATGGTTGTGGGGATGATCATGAGTGTGCTTTGCCTCGCTGGTCATCGTACGTATGCAGAGATCCTAAGTATACTCGATTGGTAAGGGTTAGGGGTTAGGCGCAATACCGTTCAAATAAGGAAGACGAGCCATCATCAACGGAGCCTGAGCGCGGATCTCTGTGCCTTTGTGCCTTCGTGTGAGCTTATCTGAAAGGTATTGGGGTTAGGCGTCCAATATGTGGTACATTACCGTGGTATTTGTACGCAGGCAGGTGGTATGATTGACCTCAACGATCTTCTGGCGGCTGGGGGGCGGCTGGCGGCGCCCCCGGTTGCGCATCGCTTCACCGGTTTTTCGTATGACTCGCGTCTGACAGGTGCGGGAGAATTGTTCCTGGCGATCCGCACGCCGCGCGGCGACGGGCATGCGTACATCGCCGATGCGCTGGCATCCGGCGCCACGGGGGTTGTCTGTGAGACTCCGCCGACAGAAAGCGCCAACGCAACTGTCATCATCGCCGATGACCCGGCGCTGCTTGCGGCGCGCTGGGCATCGGCACGGTTGCGTCAAGTGGCGCCGCTGGTCGTCGGTGTAACCGGCAGCGTCGGCAAAACCTCGACAACCCGCACCACTGCTGCGGTGCTGGCAGACCTGGCGCCGACCTTCCGCAGTCGCCGCAGTTTCAACTCGCTGATCGGGCTGCCGGTGTCACTCGCGCGGCTCCAGGAGGATCATCGCTTCGCTGTGCTGGAATACGGGACAGCGTATCCAGGCGAACTCCAGCGTCTGACAACGCTGTTTCCGCCACAGGTGGCAGTCGTGACGTCTGCCAGCCCGATGCGTCTGTCGGCATTTGGTTCGGCGGCTGGTCTGGCGCGCGAGTTCGGCGCGCTGGTCGCCGCACTGCCTGCCGACGGATGGGCAGTGCTCAATGGCGATGATCCGGCGGTGGCGGCGTTGCGCACGATGACCTGCGCACGGGTGCTGACCTTTGGAACCGGCGCCGGGTGCGACCTGCGCGCAGAGGTATGCCGGTACAGCCTCGATGGCACAGAGATGCGCCTGTTCTACGGCGGCGCCTCGGTCGATGCCATCATTCCGCTGATCGGCGAACCGGCTGTCGGCGCGGCGCTCGCAGCAGTTGGCGTGGGACTGGCGTGCGGTATGAGCCTGGAGCGCGCCGCTGCGCGACTGGCGTATGTCGAGCCGCCTGCCGGTCGTCTGCGGCCGCATCCGGCACGCAACGGCGCGCTGCTGATCGATGACACCGTCGGCGCGGAGCCGTCGGCGATGCTGGCGGCGCTGCGCACCCTGGCGGCGCTCCCGGCGCGGCGACGGATTGCGGCGCTGGGGGACCTTCCCGCTGACAGTAATGACCCCGACGAGGGAAACGACGTGTACGCTGCGATCGGAACTCTCGCCGCGCAGGTCGCCGATACGCTGATCTGGAAAGGGGACGCAGGAACGCCGGTTATTCGTGCGGCGCAGCGGGTTCGCCCCAATCTGCCGGTGACAGTGACTCACACGATTGCGGCGGCGCTCGAAGCCATCCCGTCCGATCTTGGCGAAGGGGATCTGATCCTGGTATGCGGCGGCGCGTCCGCACGCCTGGAACGCCTGGTCGCGGCTCTCGTCGCTCCGTCGGTGAATATTGCGCAGGCGCTGGTGCGTCAGGAGGCCGGGTGGCGCGCCGCGTGCATCGCCGACCCCGACCGTCCGACGTGGGTGCGGATCGATTTGGACGCAATCCGTGACAATGTGCGTGCGCTGCGCGCAATTGCTAGCGTGCCGCTCATGGCAGTGCTCAAGGCGGATGCCTATGGTCACGGCGCAGTACGCGCCGCACGCGCGGCGCTGGCTGGCGGCGCAACGGCGCTGGCAGTGGCGACGCTCGGCGAGGCGCGGACGCTGCGGGAAGCCGGGATTGGCGCACCCGTTCTGGCGCTCGGCTACACCCCGCCGTGGCAGGTGGCGCAGGCGGCGCGGCTGGGGGTCGCCATCACCGTCTTCGACCCGGACGTTGCGCGCGCGTGTGCGGCAGCAGCCGAGACTGGATTGAACGTCACCGTGCACGTCGAGGTGGATACCGGCATGGCGCGCACCGGACTGAGCACTCAGGATCTTGGACCGTTTTTGCGAGCGCTTGCCGACATGCCAGGTGTGCACATCGCAGGGTTGTACACCCATTTTGCCGATGCTGATACCGCTGATCTAAGCGCCGCTGAAGCGCAACTCCGCCGCTTTTGCGCTGCGCTGGAAGCGATTACGTCCGCCGGGTTGCGTCCGCCGATCGTCCACGCTGCCAACAGCGCAGCGCTGTTGCGTCTACCGGGGTCACGGTTCGATATGGTTCGCCCCGGCATCGCGTGCTACGGTCTGGCGCCTTCACCATATGCGCCGCTGCCGACGGCGCTGCGACCGGCGCTCTCGTTTCACTCCGAGGTGGCGCAGGTGCGTGATCTTCCACCTGGAACGCCGGTGTCGTATGGCAGAACATTCGTCACCCGGCGCGTCTCGCGGATTGCGACGATCCCCGTGGGGTACGCCGACGGTCTGCGTCGGGCGCCAGCGTGGCGCGAGGTCCTGGTGCGCGGTCGGCGGGCGCCGATCGTCGGGCGGATCTGCATGGACTACGCGATGATCGATGTCACCGACATTCCCGGCGTTCGACGCGGCGACCTGGTCACCCTGATTGGCGCGCAGGGCGATGAGCGGATCACAGCAGACGAGGTTGCCGGGTGGTTGGGGACAATCAGTTATGAGGTGGTGGCGACCATCCTGCCGCGGGTACCGCGGGAAGTCCTGGAATAGGTCGCATTCAACATCAGGGGAGAGGTGTCAGCGAGATGACCGTGATCTCAACCGCGCCGCCGCCGCGTGTGCGACGGACGCAATCAGTTCGATCACCGCCAAACACAAGCGATTGCCAGTGATACGGTCATCGCGGATTTCGAGGTCCTGGTCGCAAATGCCAGTGCGCGTCCGCTGCCGAATAACGATCCGATTAGGACTGCTACATCTCACCCGACGCCGAGGTAGGCGTGCTGGACGAGCTTATTCTCGCGCAGCGCGCTGGCAGTATCCGCCAGAACAATCTCCCCGGTCTGGAGCACATAGCCGCGATGGGCGATCGCCAGCGCCATGAGCGCATTCTGCTCCACGAGGAGAATGGTCGTTCCCTGCGCATTGATGTCGCTGATGATGCTGAAGATCTGCTCGACCAGCACCGGCGCGAGACCCATGGATGGCTCATCGAGAAGGAGCACACGCGGGCGGCTCATCAATGCCCGCCCGATCGCCAGCATTTGCTGCTCGCCGCCAGAGAGAGTGCCGCCGCGCTGGTTCAGGCGTTCGTACAGACGGGGAAAGAGATGGAACACCCGATCCATATCTCTAGCAATCTCGGCTTTGTCCTTGCGGAGAAACGCGCCAATTTCCAGGTTTTCGCGCACCGTCAGGCGCGGAAAGATGCGGCGCCCTTCCGGCGCCTGGATGACGCCCAGTTCAACGATCTTGTGCGGCGGCAGGTGATCGATCCGTTCGCCTTTGAAGAAAATCTCGCCCTGTCTGGGTTTCAGCAACCCCGAAATCGTGCGCAGCGTCGTGCTCTTGCCAGCGCCATTCGAGCCGATCAGAGTCACGATCTCACCCTCTTCGACCGAGAGCGAAATGCCTTTCAGGGCGTGGATGTTGCCGTAATAGGTATGGACGTTTTTGAGTTCGAGCAGTGGCATTGCGGTAGAGCTAAGAACTGAGAACCAGGAACTGATGAGGCAGGGGTTAGGGGTTAAGGGTTAGGGGTTAGGGGTTAGGGGTCAGGCGTATTCTAACCCTTAACCCTTCACCCCATAGCCCTCAACATTCAACCTGCAACCTGTACCCTTCCCACCTGCAAACTTCAACGTCAATGTGTGACGTGCAACGTCCCCAACTTGCAACCTTCAATCCCTGCGCTTCCTGGGGCAAGCCTTTCCACCCGCCACTTTCAACCCTCCTACCCGCAACGTTCAACATGCAACGTTCAACGCTCGTCTCCCTACCTTCAACCTGCGCACCTGCAACCTGGAACCTTTCACGTTCCCACATTCAACCTTCAACCCGCTCCACGCCGTGGGCGGCGGCGCCTTTGCCCAGGTAGGCTTCGATGACGCGCGGGTTGGATCGGATCTCTTCGGGAAGCCCTTCCGCAATCTTGGTGCCGTAATCGAGCACGGTAATACGCTCAGAAATGGTCATCACCACGCGCATGTCGTGTTCGATCAGTACGACAGTGATGCCCAACTCATCGCGCAGCCGCCGGATCAGATCCGTCGCCTCGGCGGTCTCCTGCGGGTTCATACCGGCCGTTGGTTCATCGAGCAGGATCAGTTTCGGCGACGACGCCAGCGCACGAGCAATCTCCAGGCGGCGCTGATCGCCGTAGGGGAGATTGCGCGCCAGTTGATTGCGCTGATGATCGAGATTGACGAACCTGAGCAGCTCACGCGCGCGTTCGAGCGACGCACGCTCCTCGGCGCGAACGGAAGGAGTGCCAAACAGAATCTGCCACAAGCCAGCGTGCAGGCGCGTGTGCATGCCGACCAGCACATTCTCGAGCACCGTCATCGCATTGAACAGGCGAATGTTCTGAAATGTGCGACAGATGCCCAGCGCCGTGATCTGATCGGGACGCAAGCCGGTGATATCTTTGCCATCGAAGATGATCGTTCCCTTCGTTGGCTTGTAGATGCCGGTCAGCACATTGAAGAACGTGGTTTTCCCCGCCCCGTTGGGACCGATGACGCTGACGATGCTGCCCGCCTCAATAGTGAGCGACACATCGTTCACCGCCGTAAGGCCGCCAAAATGCTTGGTTACATGTTTTGCTTCCAGAAGCGCCACAACAAACCCTCTCACCCTTCAGCGCGTGTAGGGGCAGGCACAGGGGCCTGCCTCTCACCTCTTATCCTTCAGCGCTTTGTGCAGACTCTGCAACTGATGCAACTTTCTTTGACTCAGGCGCCGGTGCAGGTTCGTCGTGGTGCAGTTCCTGACGGCGACGATCCTCCGGCAGTAAGCCTTCCGGTCGGAAAATCATCATGATGATGAGCAGCAACCCGAAGAGCAGGCGCTGATACTGCGCCGGGTCGAACCAGGACGGGATCGGCACGCCGCGGCGCTGGAGCGCCGCCAGCTCGCTGGCAATGCGCGGCAGCAATTGCAGGTCGAGCAGCGTGACAATCACCGCGCCGAGCATCGTACCGGGGATGCTCCCCATGCCGCCGAGAATGACCATTGACAGAATGCCGATCGACCGCAGCAGATCGAACGTCGGCGGATTGATGAATGTCTGCAAGGCGCTGAAGATCACCCCCATCGTCCCGGCGAATGACGCGCCGACGGCGAACGCCAGCAATTTCATCCGCACCAGCGGAATGCCCATGGCAATTGCGGCAGTCTCATCTTCGCGGATCGCCGTCCACGCCCGACCGATGCGGGAGTCGTTCAGACGGTGGACCACGAAGACCGTCAATGCGAGCACCAGCAGCACCAGGAAATAGAAATAGAGTCGATATTCCTGCACCTGCGAGATTGTGATCCCCAACGCCTGGAAGACCGGCTCGACGAACAGCGGCGGTCGTCCTATGTCCTTGATGCCCTGCGCGCCGTTCGTGATATTGATCGGTCGGTCGAGGTTCGTCGCCAGCACGCGGATCACTTCCCCCAGACCAAGCGTAACAATCGCCAGGTAATCGCCGCGCAACCGCAACACCGGCAGGCCGAGGAGCACGCCGAAGAAGGCGCCGACCGCCAGCCCAATCGCCAGGAAGAGCCAGAACCACGACCCATGGAGCGGTTCCATCCCCGGAACGATATTGGAAATCTGCGGGGTGCTGAAGATACCCCACAGATAGGCGCCGACTGCGAAGAACGCCACATACCCCAGGTCGAGCAGACCCGCAAATCCGACCACCACATTCAGCCCGAGCGCCAGCGCCGCAAACATGCCCGCCTTGGTCACAACATCGATGTAAAACGGGTTGAGCACTCCAAAGACTGGCATGACGACAGCCAGAAGAATGGTGCCAAGCGTCAACTTGAACGCCAGCATAGTCGGCGCGCGATAGATGACGAGCATCAGCAACAGGAAGAGTACGACGACCATATCGGTTCCGAGACCAGTCGTCGGGTTGAGGAGCAGCAATGCCGACACAATGGCGGCATATGCCAGAATCAGCACATACGGCGCAGGACCGCGCCCGGCCGTCGCGCGAAGTTGCGCCCAGAGCGATGTGGGTTGATCGACCTGCCGATTATCTGCTGCCATACTGTTACACCTTCTGCGTCACCACTTCGCCCAGCAAGCCGGATGGCCGGAAGATCAGGATCAGGATGAGAATGCTGAACGCCACAATGTCGGCATAACTCGCGCCCGAAAACTGCCCGCGGGTAAAGAGCGAGAGGTACGAGGCGACAAACGCCTCCAGAAAGCCCAGCACAATTCCGCCGACCATAGCGCCGGTGATATTGCCGATGCCGCCGAGCACTGCGGCAGTGAAGGCTTTGAGACCTGGCAGAAACCCGACGTATGGGTTGATCGTGCCGACGCGCATGCCGAACAGAATGCCAGCCGCGCCGCCGAGCGCGCCGCCGATGAGAAACGTGATGGCGATAACGCGATTGACGTCGATCCCCATCAAACTGGCTGTTGGTCGGTCCTGCGCCACCGCGCGGATTGCCGTGCCGAGTTTCGTGATGTTGACCAGATAGTTCAACCCGATCAACATCAGGATTGCCACCACGATGAAGATCATCGAGCGGCTGTCGATGCTGACCGGTATGGTGCGCCCGTCTGCAATGGGCATTTGCGCCAGGATCAGCGGCTGTCCGAGATCGGGGGTGCGGAACTGTGCATTGAACCCCAGCCCGGTGTTCACTGCAATGATGCGCATCACATCCTGCAATACCAGCGAGACGCCGATCGCTGAGATCAGCGGCACCAGGCGCGGCGCATTGCGCAACGGCCGGTAGGCGACGCGCTCAACCGACATTGCCAGGAAACCCGAGACGGCCATGCCGAGCAACACAGCGGCAATGACGAACAGAATCGGGCTAAGGGTCGTCAACATGCCCGACGACGCCAGCGCTGCGCTAAAAAAGGCGCCCGTGAAGGCGCCAACCATGAAAATCTCACCGTGTGCGAAATTAATGAACTCCAGGACGCCGTAGACCATCGTGTAGCCGAGCGCGATGGTGGCGTAGAGAAACCCGCGCACCATGCCATCGATGATGACCTGCGGCAAAATTGTAATCGTGCCCTGGAGCAGGTCAATATCTTCGCGCGTGCCGCGCAACGCCGCAGCCAGCAGGATGACGAGGCCGCCGAGGACGACGGCGCTGCCGACGACGAACAGAAACACCTGAAGGAGAGGACCAAAGACTTCGCTCATGAACGAGCGGAAGGAGCGACGGGTAACCAGCAGCTCCGAGCCTGTCGTTGCTTCAACTGCCATGATGGAGTGACTCTTCCCCTGGTTTTGATAAGACCCGAAGTGTGCGGCGTACACACTTCGGGTCAACCAATCATCTTACACCGCTTGGGATGGGCGATTCCTATGGCGCTGCGATTTCGAGGCGCTTGACGACCGCGTTCTTGTTCCACACCTCGGCCGGATCGCCCGCTTCGCTGCTGACCTGAAGCACAAAGTAGGCGCTCTTTACCGGGTCGCCTTTGGCGTTGAACTCATACGTGCCGGTGATGCCCTTATAGGCGCCCAGCTTCTTCATTGCTTCAAGCACCTGTGCGCGGGTCGGCTTGCCTTTGGCTGCTTCGGCGGCGCTGGCAATCGCCCGGATGCAGACGCCCATAGCATCATACGCCTGCGCCGAGAACGGCGGCGCAGCCTCTTTGTACTTCGCCTGGTAATCCTCGGCGAACTTGGCAGCGTCGGGGAACTGACTGACCGGCGCGGCCACCGAGGTGTAGTACATGCCCTTCACTGCATCACCAGCGACCTTCAGCAACTCCGGCGAGTCGAGGCCGTCCGGTCCCAGGAACGCCGCCTTGATGCCGCGGTCGCGCGCCTGCTTGAACATCGGCGCCGCCTGGCTATAGATGCCGCCGAAATAGATCAAATCTGGATTCGCCGCCTGGATCGGCGTCAGGATCGAGTCGAAGACCGACTGTTCCTCGGTACCCTCAAAGCCCAGCACCTTGATGCCGTTCTTTTCGGCGTTCTGGCGGAAGAACTCAGCCACGCCCTGACCGTAGTCGGTCTTGTCGTGGATGATGTAGACGCTGTTGATCTTCAGCTCAGTGCGGGCGAACTCTTCGCCGACGGCGCCCTGCACATCATCGCGTCCCACGATACGGAAGGCGTTGGGATAGCCGCTCTCCGTAATCTTCGGATTGGTATTAGCAGGCGAGACCATCACCAGGCTGGCGGCCTGATAGTCAGGCAGCGAAGCGAGCGCCACGCCTGAGTTCAGGTGCCCGACCAGACAGAGGATGTCGTTGTCGGAAACGATGTTCTTGGCGTTCGCCGAGCCGACCTCCGGCTTCGCCTGGTCGTCGAACGGCGCAAGCTCGACGGTAAAGCCCATACCAGTCAGAGTCTTGCCGAGCTGCTCAAGCCCAAGTTCGGCGCCATTGCGAATGCCGACGCCAAGCGCCGCCTGCGGACCGGAGAGCGGGCTCTGGGTGGCGATCTTGATCACACCGGTCATACCGGCTGCCGGAGGCGTGGTCGGCGCTGCGGGCGCAGTCGTCGGCGCTGCGGGCGCAGTCGTCGGCGTTGCGGGCGCAGTCGTCGGCGCTGTGGGCGTTGGCGCGCCACAGGCTGCCAGCAACGCTCCCAGCAGAGCAAAGATGAGAAACGCGCTGACACGTTTCATCATAGGTGCGTCTCCTTATGCACTAAGAGAGTCTGTTCCGCAGAGCATCTGTACCAGAAATACGTGTTTCCCGGACATCCCAATCGCGGCGGCCACCCGCATCAAGCAACTTTGCGCTTCCTGAATGCGCCGCATCTGTCAGAAATTTCGAGCCTGCCACCTCCTTTCTGCGCTACTGCAGCCATAAAACAGGTCGGTGCGCCTGTGCATTCAGGCGACGAGCCTCGGCGGAGAGGCGTTGCTGCGTTGCGCATATGGCTGCGACTGCCCGATCCTGAGAGCGACGCGCATCTGCGGGCGAAGGGTGAGTCCCTGGCACCGACAGAATGCGGTCGCCGTCGGCTGCAGGGCGACAAAACCAATCCTCTGGGATTGTGATAGTGGGAGTGTACCTATATCATGCAGATTTGTCAAGTTTCGTTAAGGGCGGAAACTCCTGGTATAGTAGAGGCATGAACGATCAACGCTCACCTTTTTTTATGGTTGCGCTCGGGGTATTGATCGCGCTGGCGCTTATCGTCATCGGCGGTATGAACAACGGCTTTGGCTCGCCGGAGCTGGCGCGCCGTTTTGCGGCGCAGCCGCCTGCTCCAGGTGACCTGACGCTCAACCTGCCGAAGATCGAAGCGCCGCAGGCGCCGCCCGAACTGCTGCGCGCACTGGATGATCTGCACAAACGGCTTTCTGGCGGGCAGGCGGCGCCAGCGCTAACCCCAACAGTCGCCAGTCCGCGCATCGAGGTGCGGGTGGGCGATCTGCGCCGCTCTGGTGATCATCAGATGATTGTGCGCGGCAGCGTTCGCAACCTCGGCGACCGGGAAGTGACGATTCCTCCAGGCGCTTTTACCTTCCGCGACAGTCGCGGCGTGCGGTACACCACCGGGTCGAGCGGCAGCGCAACCCTTGCCCCTGGCGCAACGACCGACTTCGAGTTTACTGTGCCGTTGCCTGAAGGGCGCGGTCTGACGCTGATCGTCGATCTGCCGCCTGATCCGCCGCTTGAGCAGGTGTTGCTCCTGGAGGTTGCCGGGGGTTAGGGGGTTAGGGGTTAAGCCTGCTCGCCCGGCGCCTGAAGTCGTGGGCTACGGTTGCGCAGCCCGCCTTCGCGGGCTGGACCGGGCGATACCGAATTATTTTCCCAAACTCCATTCTACCCGCTACCTTCCCGCCTTCTTATCTGCCATCTGCCACCTGCCACCGTCCTAACTTCTCACTTGCCACCTTCTCTACCTGCACCCTGCACCCCTCGCACCTGTGACCTGCAACCCTCGCGCCTCGCGCCTCGCGCCTCGCGCCTCTTTCGCCTGTCAACGCATAGGGAAACGAATAAACGAATGGAAACGAATGGAAACGAATGAGCGAAGGCGCCCTCATGCCTCGCGCCTCGCGCCTCTCTCAACATTTTCGCAACATATTCACAACATCCTCATGGTACACTGCGTCACGGAAATACCTACACCCCCGACCGGACGATGTTTGATAGTGTCAGTGTGGACGGGAAGAACGCCAGTGCTGGACGGTGTACGAGTTACGCGGTCGTATCCAGCGTGCGAGACGATCTGCGCATAACGCTTCGCGCTCTGCGTTTCAGTCGCGCTCCTATGGCGCATCGTCCTTCCTGATAACCCCGCGGCACGCATCGGATCACGGTCGGCGACTGGGTTGAGCGTTCATACGTCGCGCATCTGCCGCGGAAACGGCCATTTCATCATGACAGGGAGGATGCATACCCCATGAGTGACCTCACTCCAGCAGTGTATTTTTCGCAAATCGTGCCGCAGCGGTTCGCAGAAGCGGTTGCCAGCGCATCGGAAGAGGTGCTGGCGCAGCCCGAACTTACCGTGACCTACACAATCGAGGGCGAAGGCGACCAGAACGGTGTGTTCGGATACCGGATTTCCGGTGCGTCCATTGAGTTTATTGACGGCGGCATCGAAAACGCCGATCTGCAATTGACGCTTTCGTACGACAACTGGCGCTCTGCCGCAGAGGGCGATGCGATCGAGCCGTTCATCGACTATTTCCTGCGGCGGAAGGTCGAGGTAGTGAAGAATCTGCGCGGCATGGTCAAGCTGGAGTTGACCCGCGCCGATGAGAGCCTGTTCGAGAGCGTCAGCATCTTTGGCGGTCAATCCGAACCATCCGTGACGCTGCGGATGACCACCGACGATTACCGACAGATGTTGTCGGGCGAGTTGAACGGGCAGATGGCGTTCATGATGGGCAAGTTGCGGTTTGAAGGCAGCCTGCCGCTGCTCATGCAGATCGGCGCGCTGAGCGGTTGACGCAAAGGAGATGTGGTTATGATCTCGTTTACTCCGTCGGAAGAACAGCAGTTAATTATCGACACCGTGCGGCGCTATGCGGTTGACCGGATGCGCCCTGCCGCCTATGAGGCTGATGAGAAGCGCACCATTCCGTACGATATTATTGCTCGCGGGTGGGACCTTGGCCTGCTGCCGAGCGCCATCCCAGAGCAGTACGGCGGCTTCGGCGAAGCGCATCAGGCGTTAACCGGCGTGCTGGCGGCGGAAGAACTCGGGTACGGCGACCTCTCGATGGCGCTCTACCTGATGACCCCTAACCTGTTTGCGATTCCCATCCTGCACTACGGCACCGAAGAGCAGAAGCAAAAATGGCTCCCCCGGCTTGTGGAAGGCGGATTTGCGCCCTATACTGCGGCGCTGGTCGAGCCGCGCTGGAGTTTCGACCCGCACGCACTCCACACCGTCGCCGAGCGCGAAGGCAATGTGTACGAAATTACCGGGCACAAAGCCATGGTGCCGCTCGCTGCCGACGCGCAGGCCTTCCTGGTCTATGCCCGCGAGGGGGAGACGACGCAGGCGTTCATTATTGAACGCGGCACGGAGGGGCTGGCAGTGCTGGAGCGCGAGAGCTTCATGGGCATTCGCGCGCTGCCGACCTACGAACTGCGGCTGGACGATGTGTACGTCCCGGCGTCGTGCCGGGTCGGCGGCGAACAGGGGATCGACATCGACCATCTGATGAACTATTCGCGGGTGGCGCTGGCGGCGCTGGCGGTCGGCGTGGCGCGCGGCGCCTACGAGTACGCCCGCGATTACGCCAAGCAGCGCGAGGCATTCGGCAAGCCGATCGCGCAGAACCAGGCGATTGCCTTCATGCTGGCGGAGATGGCGATCGAGGTCGAGGCGACGCGCCTGATGACCTATGAGGCCGCCTGGCACCTCGATAAGGGACACAACGCCACGCAACAGGCGGCGCTCGCCAAGGCGTATGCCGATGAGATGGCTTTGATGGTGACCGACCGCGCGGTGCAGATTCTCGGCGGTCACGGCTATATTCGCGAACATCCAGTCGAGCGCTGGCTGCGCAATGGGCGCGGGTTCAGCACGTTCCTTGGTCTGGCGATGGTGTGAGGAGACGACCATGATTGATTTTGAGATACCAACCCCGATCAAGCGCCAGGTGCAGTTCATCACGATGCTCGGCGAGCAGGTGATGCGCCCGGTTGCGCGCTATTACGACGAGCACGAAACAGAGCGCCCATGGGACTATATCAACCTGATCTGGCCCACCATCCGCGAACGCGGCGGGCGCTCGTTCTCGATTGAGGACGGCAAGGAGAAGACGGACAAGGAGGGGAAGCCGCGTCCGCGCATCGGCTACCTGATGCTGGCGCACGTGGTCGAGGCGCTGTCGTGGGGCGACGCCGGGTTGTATTTGTGCACCCCTGGCGGCGGTCTCGGCGGCGCGGCAGTTGATGCGACCGGAACGCCGGAACAGAAGGAACGCTTCCTGAAGCGCTTCGGCGAGGGTGAGCCGAAATGGGCGGCGATGGCAATGACCGAGCCGCACTGCGGTTCGGATACGGCGGCGATCCGCACGACGGCGCGCCTCTCCGAAGATGGCAAGGAGTGGATCCTGAACGGCGAGAAGATCTTCGTCACCGGCGGGTTGATGGCTGCCAAAGAGTCGCGCGGCTTCGTCGTCGTGTGGGCCACGGTCGATCCATCGGCGGGGCGCGCTGGTATGAAGCCGTTCGTCGTCGAAGCCGGCACGCCAGGGATGACCGTCACCAAACTGGAGCATAAGCACGGCATCCGGGTGTCGGACACGGCAGCGATTGTGTTCAACGATTGTCGCATTCCGTATGATAATATTCTTGGCAGCCCTGAAGTCGTGAAGGGCGACACCGAACACAAAGGGTTCAAGGGCGCAATGAAGACGTTCGACGCCACCCGTCCGCTGGTGGCGGCGTCGGCGCTTGGCATTGCGCGCGCCGCGCTCGAATTCACTGCCTCGTACCTGAAAGAGCGCGGTGTGAAGGTGCGCTATGGCATCGCTCCGCACCTGCAAACCGCCGTCGAGCGCGACCTGATCCATATGGAGATGCAGCATCGCGCTGGCTGGCTCCTGGTGCTGAAAGCCGTCACCAAAATGGACGCTGGCGAGGAGAATGCGCTCGAAGCGTCGATGGCAAAGGTTAAGGCAGGTCAGGTGGCGACCTATGTCACGCAGAAGGCGGTCGAGCTGCTTGGTCCCGAAGGGTACTCGTGCAAGCTGCTGGTCGAGAAATGGATGCGCGACGCCCGGATCAACGACATCTACGAGGGCACCGGTCAGATCAATCGCCTGATCGTCGCGCGCCGCCTGCTCGGCTATACGAGCCGCGAGTTGCGCTGATGCGCATGTGCCCGTGCGGAGGTGAAGCAGGGGGCGCTGTTCCGGCGTCCCTGCTTCTCTATTTCTGTAAATCAAGGAGTCACCGATGACCCAGATCAAGAAAGTGGCCGTCATTGGCGCCGGTACGATGGGCGGCGGGATTGCCGCCCATTGCATCAACGCCGGGTTGCAGGTCGTGATGCTCGATACGATTCCTTCCAGCCTGACGCCCGATGAGGAAAAGCGCGGCCTGACGCTCGAGTCGAAGGAAGTGCGCAATCGCTTCGTCAAAGCCGGTCTGGAGCGGATCAAGAACGCCCGACCGGCGGCGCTGTTTGATCCGCAGTCGATCTCGAAGATCGTCATCGGTAATGTGGAGGACGACCTGGGATTGATTGCAGACGCCGACTGGATCGTTGAGGCGATCATCGAGCAGCTCGAACCAAAGCGCGCCCTGATGGAGAAGATCGAACAGGTGCGTAAACCGGGCAGCATTGTGTCGTCCAACACCTCTGGCATTCCAATTGCGGCGCTCGCCGCCGGACGCTCTGAGGATTTCCGCCGCCATTTCCTGGGGACGCACTTTTTCAACCCGCCGCGCTATCTCTACCTGCTCGAAGTGATTCCAACCCCTGATACCGATCCCGAGGTCGTCGCAACGATCAGTCGCTTCGCTGATGTGGTCCTCGGCAAGGGGGTGGTGATCTGCAAGGATCGCCCCAACTTTATCGGCAACCGCATCTTCAGCTACGACATCGCCACGACTGTCGGGTATGCGCTGCGCAACGGCTACACGGTTGAAGAGGTCGATAGCCTGACCGGCGAATTGATCGGCAGACCCAGGACGGCGACCTTCCGCCTGCTCGACCTGGTGGGCATTGATGTGATGCTCCACGTGCAGCGCAACCTCTACGAGGCGCTGCCCGACGATGAGGAGCGCGAGGCGCTGAAGATTGCGCCCGAAGTCGAGGCGATGGTCGCAAAGGGGTGGCTCGGCAACAAGACCGGCATCGGTTTCTACAAAGAGGTGAAAAGCGAGTCCGGGCGCGAGTTCTGGCATCTCAACCTCCAGACGATGGAGCATGAGGCGCCAAAGAAACCGCGCTTCGATCTCGTCGGCAAGGCGCGCAAAATTGAGGACCTGCGCGAACGCCTGCGCTTCCTGATCGACAATGCCGACACAGATCGCGCGGGCGTCTTCATCCGCGAGACGATGCTGCGCACGCTGGCATACACGGCGCGCCGCATTCCGGAGATTTCCGACAGCATCGTGGACATCGACCGTGCGATGCGCTGGGGGTTCAGTCATCAGCTTGGTCCGTTCGAGGTGTGGGACGTCCTCGGTGTGCGCAAGACTGTCGAGCGCATGCGCGAACGCGACATCGCCATTGCGCCGTGGGTCGACGAAATGCTGGCGAAAGGCGGCGAAAGCTTCTACCAGCGCGATAACGGGCGGATCGTCAGCGTCTGGAGCCCTGTCGAGGCGCGTTATGTCGAGTACACGCCGCCAGAGGGGGTGCTCTCGCTCGACGATCTGCGCGCGCAGGGCAGGGAAGTCGCGCGCAACCACAGCGCCTCGCTCATCGACCTGGGGGATGGCGTGCTCTGCTTCGAGTTCCACTCCAAGGTCAACGCGATTGACCCGCTGATCACCGAGATGGGGTGGAAGGCGCTCGAACTGCTGCAGGACGATCGCTGGGTCGGCATGGTCATCGGCAACCAGTCGTCCGACTTCTGCGCTGGCGTGAACCTGGGCGTGGTGCTGATGGGGGTGATGGGCGGCAAACCGGAGGAATCGGCGAAATTCGCCAAGGGCACGCAGGACCTCTTCTTCCGCTTCCGCACCTGCCCGAAGCCGATTGTCGCCGCACCGTATGGCCGCGTGCTCGGCGGCGGCGTCGAGGTCTGCCTGGCGGCGGCGCGACGGGTGGCAGCCGCCGAGACGTACATGGGCCTGGTGGAACTGGGGGTCGGGCTGATACCGGCATGGGGCGGCTGCAAGGAGTTCGTCCGGCGCCATGTGTCGCCGCACGTCAAGACCCCTGGCGTCGATCCGCTTCCTTACCTGCAACAGGCGTTCGAGACCATCGCCATGGCGAAAGTCAGCGAACTTGGCGCCGTCCAGGCGAAGCAGCTCGGCTACCTGATGGACGATGACAAGATCGTGATGAATCGGGAGCGTCTGATCGCCGAGGCGAAGAAGGAAGTGTTGCTGATGGTCGCCGAGGGGTACACGCCGGTTCCGCCGGAGGGCGAGCCGGTGTACGCGATCGGGCGGCGCGGCATTGCCGCAGTGAATGCCATGGTCTACGGCATGCGCCAGGGAGGTTACATCAGCGACTACGACATGAAACTGGCGCGTTCGCTGGCATATGTGATGTGCGGCGGCGATCTGACGCAGCCGCAGTGGGTCACCGAGCAGTACTTCCTCGATCTGGAGTTTGAGCAGGCGAGCCAGTTGATCCAGCAACCGAAGACGCAGGAGCGGATCATGGCGATCCTGCAAACCGGCAAGCCGTTGCGGAATTAGAGCGGTCTTCATCGTGCGTGAATCACACGTTGACTGTCCGGCGCCTGGCGTTGGCTTCGACAGGCTCAGCCAACGCCGGGCATGAGGGACAAGCGTGGCGAGAAAGTAGAGGAAAAACACCCATGCAGGAAGTTGGCTTCGACAGGCTCAGCCAACGCCGGGCATGAGGGACAAGCGTGGCGAGAAATTAATAAGGAGAAACACCCATGCGGGAAGCAGTAATTGTCAGCGCCGTTCGCACCGCTGTCGGCAAAGCGCCGCGCGGCGCCTTGCGCAGCGTGCATCCGGCCGACCTGGCGGCGACGGTCATTAAGGCGGCGGTTGAGCGCGCGCCCGGTCTCGATCCGAAAGAGATCGACGACGTGATTATGGGATGCGCCATGCCGGAAGCGGAGCAGGGCCTGAATATGGCGCGCGTCGCGCTGCTGCGCGCCGGTCTGCCGAACGACGTGCCGGGGCAGACGGTCAATCGCTTTTGCGCCTCGGGGTTGCAGACGATTGCGCTGGCGGCGCAACAGATTATGAGCGGGATGGGGGATGTGATCGTTGCCGGGGGCGCTGAGAGCATGAGCGCCGTGCCGATGGGGGGGCATCATTTCGCGCCCAACCCGGCGATGGCGGAGATGAGCCCTGAGGTGTACCTCGGCATGGGGTTGACCGCCGAAAATGTAGCGAAGCGCTACGAGGTCAGCCGCGAAGACCAGGACGCTTTTGCGCTACGGTCGCACCAGCGCGCCATTGCCGCTATCGACGCCGGGCTGTTCAAAGAGGAGATCGTGCCGGTCGAGGTCGAAAACGTCTGGTTCGAGAACGGCAAGGTGCAGCGCACCACCACGATCTTCGACACCGACGAAGGACCGCGTCGCGACACGTCGGCTGAGGCGCTGGCGAAGCTGAAGCCGGTCTTCGCAGTGAACGGCACGGTCACCGCGGGCAACTCGTCGCAGACGAGCGACGGCGCGGCGGCAGTAGTGGTGATGAGCCGCGAGAAGGCCGACGCGCTGGGGTTGAAGCCGCTGGCGCGCTTTGTGTCGTTCGCGGTCGCTGGCGTGCCGCCGGAGATTATGGGGATTGGTCCGGTGCTGGCAGTGCCGAAGGCGCTGAAGCTGGCCGGGCTGACCCTTGATCAGATTGACCTGATCGAACTGAACGAAGCCTTCGCTGCGCAGGCGCTGGCGGTCATTCGCGCGCTCGAACTCGACGAGGAAAAGGTCAACGTCAACGGCGGCGCCATCGCGCTGGGGCACCCGCTGGGATGCACTGGCGCGAAACTGACGGTGCAGATTCTGCACGAACTGCGGCGGCGCGGCGGACGGTACGGGTTGATCACCATGTGCATCGGCGGCGGCATGGGTGCGGCAGGCGTGGTGGAGATGGTGTGAGGCGCCCGTCCTCACCCCCCGGCCCCCTCTCCAGCGGCGCTGGCTTTGTCCTCACCCCCCGGCCCCCTCTCCAGCGGCGCTGGAGAGGGGGAGTTGGGGGTTCTGATGTCCGAAATGGGCGACTCAACGTGAGGGCGCATCTGAACATTTTCTCACTCCTCTTCCCGCGCTCCTCTTCCCGCGCTCCTCTTCCCGCGCTCCTCTCCCCTCGCTCCTCATCATGTATAATCCTCTCTTAACCGTGACCTGCGGTTTGCACGAAACGTTTTCAAATTAACAGACAATTCGACGTTCAAACGCGGACGCGTGATTGCCTTATCTCTCTCATGACGGCGTGACTGCGTGCATTC
>JANWXL010000003.1 GCA_025055265.1 Roseiflexus sp. | reverse complement strand
TCATTCGTCATGGTCCTGGTTCCTCCGATAGAGACGTAGTGTCAACGTTGTGCCTGACTGTGACGAATTCACTTCGCAGTCATCAACCAGGGCGCTGATCAGGTACATGCCAAAGCCGCGATGCATACCTGCATCGAGATTATGATCTTCGATGACCTTCCGGGAGAAATCGACCGTCTCGACGCCGCCGCCCTCGTCGGTCACGTGGACCTCCAGTTTATCGCTGTGGAGCGCAAAGACGACTTCCACCAGCTTACCAGGCTGACGCTTGTTGCCGTGATCGATGGCATTATTCACCGCCTCGCTGACTGCGAGTTTCAGATCCTCGACGCGCTCGGCGCTAAATCCGAGCGCACGCCCGACCTCATCGGCGCTGGCGCGAACGACGCGCTCAAATATCGGCACGGAGGGGATGTTCACAAGGACTTGCTGCATGGACACGTCGCTCCTCAACGCTTACGATGAACCGACCATACCGACGCTGCGCTGGCGCATGGCGCGGCGCGACACAGGCGCGCTGGCCTGTTCCTGGCTCGCCAGATAGTCGTAGCGCCTCAGATAGGCTTTGCCCAGCGAGGTGTTACCGATCTGGAGGTACGAAGCGCCCAGGTAGTACAGCGCCTGCACGTGGCGCGGATTGCGCCGCAGCACTTTCTCAAACAGCGGAATGGCACGCGCCGGTTCCATCAATTCTTTGTAGCACAACCCAAGCATAAAGTTCGTTTCGACGTCGTCGGGCCAGAACTGGAGCACGCGCGCGAATTCTTTCGCCGCCAGGTCGTAGCGGTTGCGCCGCACATACATATAGCCGAGGTCGTAGCGCAGCGAGTGCGCATCCGGCGCCAGTTCGACCGCCTTGCGCCAGGCTGCCAGCGCCCACCCCTCGCGCCCCATCAGGTTGTACATAAACCCCAGCAGATAGTGCGCCTGCGGGTCGTTGGGAAGCAGTTGCACTGCGCGCTCGAAGGCTTTGACCGCACCCGCGTGCTTGTTCATGTCGTAGAGGAGTTTGCCCATATTTAGAAACAACTGACCGTTCGTGGGGTGCAGTTTGGCGCATTCAAAAAGAACATCATACGCCTCGCGCATTTTGTTCTGCAGCTTGAGGATGGCGCTGATCCGAATGCGCGCATCAACGTAGTGCTTATCCTGCGGAGGAATCTGAGCATACTCTTCGAGCGCCTCATCGAGCCGCCGCGCCCGCGCCAGCAGATTGCCAAGCAGATACCGCGCATAGTGCTCTTCCGGTCGCCACTGTAAGAGCGCGCGGTAGATCCGTTCGGCTTCCTCTTCGTACCCCTGCTGCTTCAGGTCATTGCTGAGCCGGTAGTACCACTGGGCAACCTCCTCCTCCGAGCGGTTGACCAGCACTTCGTCCTGCAACTCGGGAGAGACGAAGGTCGGCTCGACGCGCAGCGCCTCGGCGAAACAGCGCTGCGCCAGTTCGTGTGCGCCGTGGCTCTGGTGCATCAATCCCATGTAGTAGCGCGGCTCAGCCGCCTGCGGGCGCGCCTGACACGCCTGATCGTAGTGAATGTACGCCCGCCCGGCGTCGTCAAGGCGCTGGTAGCAGCGTCCGAGCGAGAAGTGCGCTTCGTACAGGCGCGGATTGTGCTCGATGGCTTCCTTGAATGCGGCGATCGCGCGGTCGAGGCGCCCCTGCGCCGCAAATGCCACCCCCAGATTGTAGTGCGCCTCCGCCAGTTGCGGGTCGGTCTGCACGGCTTCCAGGTACTCGCGCAGCGCGCCCTCCCAGTCTTCCTGGTATGCCAGCGCATTGCCGATGTAGAGATAGATGATTGCGCGTTCGCGATTATAGATCTGAGCACGTTCTTCCCCTTCGATGTAGGCGGCAATCAACGCCGCCTTGAAGTGCTCGATCGCGCTGGCGTAGTCAGCGCGCAGGTAGGCGCGAATGCCCTGACCAAACGCGGCCCCCAGGCGCGTCCCGGCCATGAATCGCTCGCTCCCGCTGAACGTGTCCAGATCGAGCGGCATGAAATTGAGCGGTTCCGTCGAACTCATCGTCTACCTGTGCCCTTCACCGGTTGGCGTTCATGCGTCGCCTCTGGTTGACGCTCTTTCCTATTCTACTACGAACCTTTGCACTCTTGAAAGCGACTCGATTGCAGTTTAGTAGCGCCTTGGTCACATTTTTCTTAGTGATCTCGATACTCCTCGAGAACCAAACGGAGCTGTGCATTCAGCTCGCGCGCCAGACCGCGCCCGAAATGACTCTGCGCAGCTTTGACGATCTCCGGCAACGCTTCCATCCAGGCAGCCACGCCTGCGTCGCCTGGATGCGGCAGCGTTCGCCACGCCTCCTCGCCGCGTTCATCGCCAAACACATCGCGCATGATGCTGCGCAGTTCGTCTGCCAGTCGCTCGAACCGCCGACGCACTGCCACGATGGTGATATCATCGTCCTGACCAGCGTCGCTCCAGGTGCGCAGTTCGTGCACCAGGCGCGCCACCAGTGCGCGCGGTTTCAAGGCGGCGCCTTCGGTCAGCAGGCGCTCCAGTCGCTCATATCCGAAATATTCGCCGTTGCTGTTTGTCGCTTCAACCACCCCGTCCGTGTACATGATCACAGTATTGCCTGGTGCGATCTCAGCGCAGATCTCTTCGTAATCGGCATCGCCATCCACGCCAAGCGGCAACCCCGACAATTCCAGTTCGCTGACGCGCCCGTTCAACAGCAATGGGTAGTGATGTCCGGCATTGGCGATCTGCACGACGCCCTGATGCAGATCGAGCACAGCGTAGAGCATGGTGATCATGCCCTGCGGAATGTCGGCAATGACTCCGCGGTTGACATCAGCCAGCGTGCTGCCCGGCATAGCGCCGCGTCGCGCCGCGTAGCGAAAAACGGTGCGCGCCACTGCCATGCGTAACGCTGCTGGCAGCCCTTTGCCTGAAACATCACCAATCATGATCCCGTGGCGCGCGTCGCCGAGCGGCAGAAAGTCGTACAGGTCACCACCCAGGTCACGCGCTGGCAGCGAAACGGCATGAATCTCCCATCCCGGAAGGCGCGGCACTGCTTCGAGCAGCAACCCCTGCTGAATATCGCGCGCCAGGAGAAGTTCACGCTCGATCTCTGCCTGGCGGCGCGCTTCTTCCGGGCTGATCCGCGGTTGCGGCGCAGGACGCCTGACACGCCGCGGTCGGCCTGTCGCCGCGTGGCTGAACAGCGTGAAATGGCGGTCCAGTTGTTTGTTGCGCTTTCGCATACAGGTGTTACACTCCAAGGTGCTGCTCGCACGAGGCGCGCAACCAGCCAACCTCAACGCCTTCGATAAGATCTTCAGAACGGTACGCCGCCAGTTTGCGCAGTGCGCTGCGAAACTCGCGCATCGCCTGTTCCGCCTTCCCTGCCTGACGATATGCCAGCGCCAGGTGGTAGGAGACCAGCGCCGCCTCAGGATCCAGGTAGCGCGCGCGCTCGAGCGCCTGGATTGCTTCGTTCCATTGACCCTGGCGCGCGTAGATCGTTCCAATCAGGAGGTAAGCGTCGCCGCGCAACGCATCGATTTCGAGCGCGCGGCGCGCCTCGGCGACCGCCAGGTCGAGTTCGCCGCGATCGGCGTGCACGCGCGCTACCAGCACCAGCGCACGCGGCGCCAGCGGTGAGTTAGGGCGAATGCCACGCAGCAGATCCATTGCCTCGTCAATCCTGCCCGCATCGATCAGCTTCTGCGCCTGATCGATCCGACCGGCATCCTCATCGCTGGATGGCGTCACCGGCGATGCCCTGCCCGATCGCTGCAAGCGGGAAGCGGTACGCGGCGCTTCGATAATCTGAGATGAGTGTCGTCGGATCTCTCCAGACGGCGTCGGTCGACGCGGCGCAGTGCGATGCTGTCCGGTGCGGTCCGGCAGTTCGACTTTCTGGTAAACATACGCGCCTGACACCTCACGCGAGCGAAACCCATCGAAGACGTTCCAGAGCGTTTCAGAAAATCCCAGGAAGAGCAGCCCGTGGGCTGGCAGGCAGCGATGAAACCGCTCAATCAACAAGCGTCGCGTCTCCGGGCGAAAATAGATCGTCACATTCTGACAGAAGATTGCATCGACGCCATACGCGGTCGGCGGAAACGCCTCAAGCAGATTCAGTTGCTCAAAACGCACCAGCGCACGCACAGCGTCCGATACCAGAAATCCGTCGCCCTGCCGCACAAAGTAGCGATTGAG
Source organism: Roseiflexus sp. (assembly GCA_025055265.1). Lineage (GTDB taxonomy): Bacteria > Chloroflexota > Chloroflexia > Chloroflexales > Roseiflexaceae > Roseiflexus. The sequence goes on along the minus strand of JANWXL010000003.1, from coordinate 535 downwards.
CAGCGTCGGCGTCACATTGGTGAGCGAACGACCCCGGTAGAAGCCAGCGCGCGCCTTTTCGAGCGCCAGTTCGCTCAGATCGGTCGCCCAGATCTCGACCGGACGCACAATCGTCGGACCAAACGTTTCCAGTACCGTGATCGCCAGTGAATACGCTTCTTCACCGGTCGCGCATCCGGCGCTCCAGACGCGGATCGGCTCACCCGGCGGTTTGCGGCGGTGCAGTTCAAAGAGCAACGTTTCGCGCAGCGCGCGCATCTGCGGCGCATTGCGGAAGAAAAAGGTCTCGTGGTTGACCACCATCTCTGCCAGGCGATGAAGTTCGCTGCGTCCCGTCAGTGTGCTGATGCGACGCTCATACGCTTCGAGCGTCTCGCCGAGCGCCGCCATACGCTGCGCCAGCCCCGCCTCCAGCACGCGCTGCTGCGCCGTATCCAGGTAAACGCCGCTATAATCCGCGAGCAGAGTGCGCAGCCGGTCAAACGTCTCCGGCGAGAGACGCACAGGTGGAGGAATGAACAGATCGGGCGCCGTG
>JANWXL010000602.1 GCA_025055265.1 Roseiflexus sp. | reverse complement strand
CCGTCGCGCACAAAGAGCAGGCGACCGGGCAGCCGCGCCCCTGCCGCAATGATCGTCGGCGGTGGCGCGTCAGGTTGCGCCGATGGCGGCGTGACCGGCAGCAACGCTGCTGAAGTCGGCGCTGCGTCGGGCGCAGGGGCTGCACACGCGGTCAGGATCACAAGGAACAAACCGATCAGAGCAAAGCGCATGGTCATACCTGATGGGGAGCGGCGCGCGCGCCGCGCCGATCTGAGTCATTGGGCGATGCGGCGCGTCAGGCAATCCAGCCAATCATATCATGCAAAGCCGCATGGGCGCTGGTACGTCGGTGCGGCGCGCAGCAGATCATCCGGCAGCGCGTCCGGCAGCAGCGCACGCAGCGCTCCTGGAGCGACCGTGAACGTCATCGGCGTGAAACCGGACTGATCGCCATCGACCTGCACTGGCAGGGCGCCGCGGGTGGTGATATGGATGGTGCGCGCGCGATGATACTCGATGCGCGGATCGAGATTGTAGCGCTGGCGCAGGATGGAGAGCAGGCGTAACGGCGCTTCCGCCAGGCTATCGCCCTTGATGATGCACACATCGAGCAACCCGTCGTTGATACAGGCGCGCGGAGTGATCTTGAAGACGCCGCCGTACAACTGACTATTGCCGATCACCACCAGCAGCACCCGCCCGCGAATCTTGCGTCCGTCAAGCCATATACGCGCCCGTCGTCCACGGTAGCGCAGCGCCAGAGCAAACGCACGCACCACATACGCCAGCGCTCCCAGGCGGCGCTTTTCGTCGCTGCGCACCTCATTCACGACTGCAGCATCGAAGCCGACGCCTGCCATCAACAGAAAGTAGCGATCGCCAGCGCGTCCAAGATCGATGCGCCGCTGGCGCGCCAGGAGCAGCGCTTCAGCAGCGGCGCGCGGTTCGAGCGGCAGACCGAGTTCACGCACCCAGACATTGACCGTGCCGACCGGCAGCGCCGCCAGCGCCGTGCGCGTTCCCGCCAGACCGTTGATAACCTCGTTGATCGTGCCATCGCCGCCAGCCGCCGCCACGACATCGTACCCCTGCCGCGCCGCTTCGCGCGCCAGGCGCGTGCCATCGCCCGCCTGATGGGTCGTTTCGACATCGACCGTCCATCCGTGCGTTTGCCAGACGGCGCGCGCCGCCTCGACATTCTGCCGCAATCCGGCCGCCTGACCGGCGCATGGATTCAGAACAATCAACGCGCGCGCATTCCGCGGCAGCGCCTCGTCTGTGTCGGGAAGCGCTGAAGCGGACGTGTGCGATAGTGTTAGAGTCGTCGGGTCATTCATCCTCATCCTCCCCGGCATCGGAAGATGGCGGTTCGCTGCGGATCGTGCCGGGCGCTTCGATCCAGCCGCGGCGCAGGGCATAGAGCACTGCCTGAGTTCGGTCATTCAGAGAAAGTTTGCGCAGAATCGACGAAATGTGGTTCTTCACCGTCTGCGTGCTGATGTGCAGCGCTTCGGCGATCTCCCGGTTGCTGCCGCCAGCGGCGATGCGTTCGAGCACCTCGATCTCGCGGTCGCTCAGCGGCGTAAAAAGGGGAAATTCTGTGCCCTGCAGGCTGGTCATATTGTTCGGGAGATTACGAAACTGTGACAGGACCCGACCGGCGACTTTGGGGTCATCGAGCACAACGTCATTGATGACGTACTCACCGCGCGCCACGCGACGAAGAATGTTGGCAAGCTCGTCCGGGTGCACATCTTTTGATCGGTAGGCGGACGCGCCGGCGCGAAGCGCATTGAACGCCTGCTCGTCGCTCTCGTAGATGCTCAGCACGACGATGCCTGTACCCGGATAGTTGAGGCGAAGCTGGCGGGTCAGTTCCAGCCCGTTCATGCCTGGCAGGTTCAGATCAACCACCACTGCATTGGGCTCCAGATTGGGCGGAGCGGCGTTCATCCACTCCAACGCCTCTTCCCCGGATGACGCTTCGCCAACCACAACGATGTCGCGGCAGGTGGAGAGCGCCGCACGCACGCCCTGACGAAAGAGCGGATGGTCGTCAACAATGAGCAGTTTTACGGCAGGGTTGGCGGACACGGCGGAATCTCCTTTCCCTGATCGAGCAGCCAGCGCCGATACCCTTCGACCGGATCGCGCAATCCTCTGATGCCTGCGGCGCGGAGGAGGCGCCAGGTCTCAACCAGCGGCAGCCCGACGACGCAGGTGAAACTGCCAGCGACTGAGCGCACCAGCCGACCTCCCAGTCCCTGAATGCCATAGGCGCCAGCTTTGTCGAGCGGTTCGCCGGTGGCGACGTAGGCGTCGATGTCAGCATCGCTCAGCGGTGCGACCGTCACCTGACTGGCGACCAGATCGAAGAGCGGCGGCGCATCTGCCTGTCGAGCATTGATGACTGCCAGACCAGTGTACACAGTATGTGTTTTTCCCGACAGACGACGCAGCATCCGGCGCGCATCGTCGGGATCAACCGGTTTGTTCAGCACATCCCCTTCCAGGGTCACAATCGTATCGGCGCCGATGATAACACTATCAGGCGCGGATGCGCAAGCGGCGCTGGCTTTGCGCCAGGCGCGCAGCGTCGGGTGGTCGAACAGCGGCAATGCCAGCGGCGGCAGCGCAGCGACAATCTCCGGCGGCGGAGGATGATCGCGCTCTTCAGCATCGGTGGCGATGATCCTGAACGGTACGCCGAGGTACGCCAGCAATTCGCGTCGTCGCGGCGAAGCGGACGCCAGCGCCAGCGGAGGGGATGGGATGTTATCCGAGTCAGTGATCATTGCGCTCTGCGTTGTTCGGCGCGAAACGCCTCCAGTTCGGCGCGCCGCGCCCGGCTCATAGCGTCCAGCGTGCGACGCCAGTCATCGCGGTAGGGACGCAATGTTTCGACCAGCGTCTCACTGATCGCCAGGTCGCGGTACCATTTCCGGTTCGCCGGTATGATATACCATGGTGCGTAATCCGTGCTGCAGCGCGTCAATGCCTCCTCATACGCCGCCATGTAGTCGTCCCAAAAGGCGCGTTCACGCCAGTCGCCAGCCGACAGCTTCCATGCTTTCGTAACATCCTCCTCACGCGCCAGCAGTCGTTTTTCCTGCTCCTCTTTGCTGATGTGCAGAAAACATTTGACGATGATCGTCCCGGTATCGGCGAGCAGGCGCTCGAAGGCGTTGATCTGATCGTAGCGCGCTCTCCAGACCGGCTCTGGAACGAGCGAATGGACGCGCACCACCAGCACATCTTCGTAGTGCGAGCGGTTGAAGACGCCGACCATGCCTTTGCGTGGCACGACTTTATGCACCCGCCAGAGAAAGTCGTGCGCCAGTTCCTCTTCGGTTGGAACCTTGAACGACTCGACGCGGCAGCCCTGCGGGTTGAGGTTGAGCATGACGTTGCGGATCGCCCCGTCCTTGCCCGCTGTATCCATGCCTTGCAGAATCAGGAGCAGCGCATGCGTCCCGGCGGCGTACAACTCCTCCTGCATCGCATCGAGCTCGGCGTTGAGTTCGGCGAACCGCGCCCGTCCCTCCTCCTTCGTCAACCCGCCATTCGTATCGGGGTCAATATCATACAACCGGACGCGCGCACCGGGCGCAACTTTGTGCGCGTACATG
>JANWXL010000549.1 GCA_025055265.1 Roseiflexus sp. | reverse complement strand
CGGCGTCCCGCTCGCAACTCTGGCGATGCCGGTGGCCGGGACGGCAGGGCGCGAGCGCGTCGCCTGGATGGCGCCGGTTGCCGCCGTCCTCTTCGTCGCTGGCATTGCGGCATTCATCGGGCATGTGCGGCGACGAATCCGACCATTTGGCGCAACTCCTGCTGAGGGTGACATGACACAAATTGACAACTTCCCCCGTAATCCATTAAACTCCAGATTGCCCGGAAAACTCTCCGCCATCACGCAATGGAGCAACCCCTATGGACCTGAGCGATTACACGTTCGAGCCCAACTTGGCGCGTGCCACGACGATCCCGGCGCGCTGGTACATCGACCCCGCGATGCTGGCAATCGAGGAAGAACGCATCTTCGGACGCACCTGGCAACTCGTCGGTCGCACTGAACAGGTGCGCAATCCCGGCGACTATTTCACCTGCTCAGTGATCAACGAGCCGCTCGTCGTTACCCGTGATACCGCCGGGAAACTGCACGCCTTCTACAATGTCTGCCGCCATCGCGCCGGTTCGGTCGCCGAGGGATGCGGCAACCGCAAAACGTTGCAGTGCAGTTACCACGCCTGGACGTACAACCTTGACGGGACGCTGCGTTCCACGCCAGAGTTTGAGGGAGTGGAAAATTTCGATAGATCTGAGTATGGTCTGCGTCCGGTGCAGTTAGACACGTGGGGTCCGTTCGTGTTTGTGAACCTTGACCTGAATGCGCCGCCGCTCCGCGAAGTGCTTGGCGCCATTCCCGAAGAGACGGCCAGTATGCCGCTGGCGCGGATGGGGTTCTACAAGCGAGTGGATTACGAGATTAACTGTAACTGGAAGGTGTACGTCGATAACTACCTGGAAGGGTATCACATTCCGGTTGCGCATCCCGGTCTGTTCAAGGAGATCGATTACAAGCAGTACCGCGTCGAGACGTTCCGCTACTATTCAAAACAGCACGCGCCGATCCGCGAAAACCCGGACTCGCTCTACCGGCGTCACCTGGAAGAAGGCGCGCCAGCGCAGGCGCTCTACTACTGGGTCTTCCCGAACCTGATGCTCAATATCTACCCGGAC
>JANWXL010000388.1 GCA_025055265.1 Roseiflexus sp. | reverse complement strand
GCGGTTCAGGTGCTCGAAGCGCGCCATCGGATCGGCGGAAGAGTCTGGACCGATGAGACCTTCGCGCCCTTTCCTGTCGAATATGGTGCGGAGTTCATCCACGGTGAGCGCGCCGTGACTCACACGCTTGCCGCTGCTGCGGGCATCGAAACCGTCCCGGTTGATCGGTATGGGCGTCTGCGCTGGAGCGATGGCGGACCGGCGCGTGCGCTCGATGCGCTGCCAGGCGCCCGGCGTGATCTGATCGCTGCGTTATTTCAGACGCTCGACCGGTTGCGCGACCTGCCGCCCGACGCGCCGGATCGGTCCCTTGCAGGTTATCTGCGCGAGAGCGGGTTTGATGATGAGGCGCTGATCGTCGCAGACGTGTTGCTGGCGCAAACGTGCTGCGCTTCGGTCGAGACGTTGAGTTGCGCCGATCTGGCGCGGGAATTGCGCGTCGATCACGCCGGGAAACGGGAGTATCGTCTGCGTTCGGGGTACGCGCCGTTGCTCGCGTGGTACGCCAGCGGCCTCGACATGCGCTTCGGCGCGGTTGCCCGCGTCGTGCGCCACACTCCCGGCGGGGTTACCATCGAAACCGATGCTGGCGTGTTTCATGCCGACTGCTGCGTTGTAACCATCCCTGTGGCAGTGCTGCAACGCGGCGTACCACAGTTCGATCCGCCGCTGAGCGCACCAAAGCAATGGGCGATCCAGGCGATGCGCGTCGAAGCGGCGACCAAGCTGCTCTATCGTTTCGACGAACCGGCATGGGATGCCGACCTCACCTTCATGGCGCATATCGGGCTGGCGGCGCGCTGGTGGCCAGCCGCACACACGACGCGCAATGCTGGCGTGATCATCGCCTACGCGACTGCGGCGCGCGCTCGCGCCCTCGACGCGCTCGACGAAGCAACGGCGCTTGCTGTGGGTCTGCAGGAACTGCAAACGCTGCTGGGGCGGGACGATCTGGCGCAACGATGTGTTGCAGCGCGGCGCATCGTCTGGAGCGCTGATCCCTTCTCATATGGCGGATATGCGCACGTACCGCCAGGCGCGGCTACGGCGCGCCGCATCCTGGCGGCGCCAGAGGGGGAGACGCTCTTCTTCGCTGGCGAAGCGACCGTCTATGACAGCAACCCGCAGACCGTGCACGGCGCCATCGAGAGCGGCTGGCGCGCCGCAGATGAGGTGTTGAAGCGTTATTCGTCCTCGACGCAAATCTTCCGCTGAACAATTGCAGAAATCGTGCGGAAGATCAGCACGGCGATCAGCGCCGTCAGGGCAATCAGCAGCACATACGCCAGACCTTGGAAGAACAGCATGTTTGTTTTTGATGCCATCAGTACGGTTGCGATGGTGATCGCCGCCATCGGGAAGGAATACGCCCACCACGACAGGTAGAAGGGGATTTTGATGAATTGACGATACTGAACAAGTAACACCACGAAGATAAAGAGCGCAAAATAATAGAGAATCCTGGCGAACCCATCCAGTTCAAAACCGCTCACCTCGCGCTCCATTAACCGGAGATATGAAATGAAGCCGATTGCCGGCGGCGCGATCATAATGAACAGAGTCGGCATCAGGCGCTCAGGAAGGGGGCTATGGAAGATGATGCGGTACAGAAAAAGGATAAGCAGCGCCAGCCAGAAGATCAGGCCGATGCTGAAGAAAAACCAGGAGATCTCGACCGGAGCGTGCTCAACGCCTGCAATTGGCACGATGATATTGCCAACCATCGGGATGAACCAGACAGGATTGATATGCTGAATCTGGAGCGTTGTGCGCTGCATCCAGGCTGAGAGAATAGCGACCGTGAAAACCAGATGTGCGGCGGCGCCAGCTATCCAGAAGGCGCGCGAAACGTCGCTGTTCAGGCGCATGAACGCGATGCCGAACAACAGCAGACTGATCGAGATCGTCGGGAAAAAATTGATCTTGATCGGATGGGCGAACTCGCGTTTGACCGCATCGGGATGGCGCGCCGCCTTCAGCGCATAAAGCGTCGCAATCGCCAGAAAGACCGCCAGCGACGCCACGATCAGCACGCCGCTGACGGCAAATGGCAACGCCAGCAATCGTTCCGCGCGCTGAAACGCGATTGTCGTTCCCGTCAGACCGAGCACCGCCGCAAAAAACGAGATGGGAAAGTACTGCAACCGCGGACGCGCTGCGGCTCGGCTCTGATCACCTGTCGAAACATGGATCGATGGCTGCTCCATCATACGCACCCTCCTGGCAGGTCGAGATCATCCATATGATGCGGCGCAGGCGCGTCGGGTTACAGCGCTGCGAGCGAATGGGCAAACTGCTGGTTGGGATCCATGCTCCGAGGCTATCGAAGATTCACAAAATAATCCGGCATTCGCGCTGTGCCCGGCGGCTAATGGCTTTGAATACATATTCCGCTATCCGCCCGCTCGCCCGGCGATTGATGGTTTTTGAAAAATTATTCCGCTATCCGACTACCTGCCCGGCGATTGATGAAGATCAAGAAAAGAGTTCGGTATTCCTGGGCGCAGCAGCGGGCTGAGGTCGTGAAAGCCCCTCCGGGGCTTCTACGTCCTGAGCGAGGGCTTTAGCCCGCAGCTCAGAGGGCGCGCGGCCTGGCGGCACAGGTTTACCGAATGTAATTTCTCAAACTCCCTAAGCCGCGGGCTACGGAAAGCGAAGCCCGCCTGCGCGGGCTAGATCTGGCGATGTCGGATTATTTGCTCAAACTCCCTAAGCCGCGGGCTACGGAAAGCGAAGCCTGCCTGCGCGGGCTATACCCAGATTTAATTCTTAATGTTCATCAACCCACAGCGATATGGCATTCCCTGACGAATCATGCCTGCACCCCGCTGGTTGCGTATTCTTTACAGCACACAGGCGACTCTGTATAATCTCAACAATCGTTGCTCCATTGAGTCGGGTTTCGGAAAGATCTGCG
>JANWXL010000349.1 GCA_025055265.1 Roseiflexus sp. | reverse complement strand
GGCATCGAAGATGTTGCCGACATTATTGCGGACTTGCGGCAGGCGTTGGATGCGATGAGCAGCAGCGAATAAGCGAATGCGCCAGCGAATGCGGCAACGAATGGGGCAGCAAATGGGGCAGCGAATAGGCGAATGCGTTATCTCTACCCCCTCTGTGGCTCCGTGATTTTGCTATTGAACAACGAATGCGCCAGCGGGTAAACGAAAGCGGCAGCGAAACAACAGATTGCTATAGGGAATAAACGCATCTACCCGCCTCACAGTGAACGGTGCGGCGCTATTGACCTGACCTGAGACGTCGGAGTTCCTCTTCAAGAGCGCGCAGGCGCGCCTCGACTTCCTGCCGTGCCCGCGCCTCAGCTTCCGCTCGCATCTGCGCCTCGGCAGTGCGGACTTCGGCTTCCATCCGGGCGCGCGTTTCGGCTGCCCGCGCCTCGGCCTCCTGCCGCGCCCGCGCCTCGGCTTCCATCCGAGCGCGCGTTTCGGCTGCCCGCGCCTCGGCTTCCTGCCGCGCCCGCGCCTCGGCTTCCTGCCGCGCCCGCGCCTCGGCGGCCCGCGCCTCGGCTTCCTGCCGCGCCCGCGCCTCGGCTTCCTGCCGCGCCCGCGCCTCGGCGGCTCGCGCCTCGGCTTCCTGCCGCGCCCGCGCCTCAGCCTCCGCTGCCTGACGCACGACCGTCACATAGTCATCGAATGCCACGCCCCGTTCATCATAACAGACGACGTGGTCGCCTTCCACCCCCAGCCACAGGTTAGCAATCGCCAGATGCACCCGCCCCGCCGCGTCTGGCGATCGCAGTCGATACACGCCCGCTTCCAATCGGTAATTGAGCAGGCGCAACTGTCGATCGCCACCCCGACCTATGTCATCTACAATGACATATTGCGCCACTCCTGCCCGTGCATAGTGCTCTACCTTGATCTCCAGGTCATTCGTCCGCGTCTCTGGCGAGGTGATTTCGATGATCAGCGCCGGACGCACCCCCTCGACCGCCACCTCGAACGTGCTCCAGTTGCGACGCTCGCGAATGCCTGGGATGACCATCACGTCCGGTCCGTGCGCGCGCAAGTCGGGAACATCCCAGGCGATGCGCACATCACTCAGCACAATCGCAATGCCAGACGGCTCCAGGCGCGCGCGCAGCACCTCGGTCAGATACATGCGGTCGGTCTCATGGCGGTCGCTGTGCACGATGAAGTCTCCCACCTCAGGGTGCAGCACATCTTCCAGGGTAAGCGGAACCTGCTCCAGGTGATGAGGATTCTCAGGCGTCGGACGCAGTACAAGGCGCCAACCATAACGGAACGGATCCTCGGCAGGCGCATTGGTCTGCGGCGGGTTGACAGCGGTCTGCGTCACGGGAGTTCCTCCTCACAGTGCGTTGATCCTCTTATGGGGCAAAGCACGAATGCTAAACAACGCTGTTTCGTTCTATTGTAGCACGTATGACCTTTCACCTACAGCCTCACGTCACCTGCTTCACCTGTCGAAACTCCTCGCGATCCCACGCGCGCTCCTCAAGGATGTGCAGCATGCGGTCAACTGCGTCCCAGACATCGACGAAGCGCAGATAGAGCGGCGCGAATCCGAAGCGCACAATGTCTGGCGAGCGGAAGTCGCCAATGACTCCTGCGGCGATCAGCGCCTGCATCAGCGCGTATCCCTGCGGATGACGAAAACTGACCTGACTGCCGCGCAGGGCGTGGTCGCGCGGGGTGATCAGTTCCAGTCCATACCCGGCGCAGCGCATCTCGACAAGCTGGATGAACAGGTCGGTCAGCGCCAGCGATTTCGCCCGCACCTGCTGCATATCGGCTTCGAGCAGCAGATCAATGCCGCATTCGAGCGCCAGCATACTGAGGATCGGCGGTGTGCCGCACAGGTAGCGCCCGATCCCCGGCGCAGGCTCGTATACCGGATCGAAGGCAAAGGGCTCGGCGTGCCCCATCCACCCGGAAAGCGGTTGACTGAACGCCGGTTGCCATCGGCGCGCAACGAACAGATAGGCAGGCGCGCCAGGACCGCCGTTGAGGTACTTGTAGCCGCACCCGACCGCAAAATCGACGCCAGCGCCGTTCAGATCCACCGGAACCGCCCCCGCCGAGTGCGCCAGGTCCCACAGCGTCAGCGCGCCGCAGGCATGCGCCTGGTGCGTCAGATGCGCCAGGTCGTACATGCGCCCGGTCTTGTAGTTCACGTGGGTCAGCAGCAGCACCGCAACCTGATCGTTCAGATGCTTCTCGATCCGCTCTCCTTCCACCAACCGCAGTTCGTGAACGCCGCCAAGATGCCGGATCAACCCCTGCGCGATGTAGAGATCGGTCGGAAAGTTATCCGGCGTCGAGAGGATCGCGCGCCGATCCGGGTTCAACGCCAGCGCCGCCGCCAGCGTTTTGAACAGGTTCACCGAGGTCGAGTCGGCGCAGATCACCTCGTCCGGGTGCGCGCCGATCAATCGGGCGATCTTGCCGCCAATGCGCGCCGGTGCATTGATCCAGTCGCACGCCGTCCATCCTCTGATCAGCATGCGCCCCCATTCCTCCTGAACGACCTGCTGCATCCGCTCGACGGTGCGCTTCGGCAGCGGACCGAGCGAGTTGCCGTCCAGGTAGATGAGATCGTCGGGCATATGGAAGAGATCGCGAAAACGCGCCAGCGGATCGGCGGCATCGCGCGCGATGAGCGCGGTACGGGAAACCGGGACATCATACCCCATAGCGATCTCCTTCCTGGCGTCTCCGATGGCTTTCTGGCAGTCTTCGAGCCGTGTATCCGTTCTCGCCTGGTCCAACCCGCGCAGGTGGACTGTGCAGCGACAGCCTGCGGCTTATGAGATCAAGAAATGAATTCGGTAAACCCGTGCTACCGATCTGCGCGTCCTTTGAGCTGCGGGCTAAAGCCCTCGCTCAGGACGTAGAAGCCCTGCGGGGGCTTTCACGATCTCAGCCAGAGCTTTAGCCCGCAGCGTTCCGATGCAATGCAAAGCAGTAAAAGTGGACGGCATTATAGCATAGAAAATGTGTATACCATGTGTTGGTCTATTTTCTCTGTTTTATCTTGACAAATCGATTTTATTAGCATATGCTAACATTGTAGGTTTGAAATGTCGCTATCATCAGGGTTGACGCCTCGATCAAGCAGACTGCGCAACCCCGGCAAGGAGAGCATATGGTGCGCCCATTGCGTTTGCTGGTGATCATTCTGCCCATTCTATGGGCGCTTGCCGCCTGCAGTCAGGCGCCGCCCGCCCCGCCTCCAACGCCGACTGCCGCTGCTACCGCCGACCTCAGCGGCATCAAAGAGTATCTGCTCGGGCAGACACGCGCGCTGACCGCCGCAGCTGCCGAACTTCAGGCGTCATCTGATCGCTACTATGCGCTGGCGAAGGAAACGAACTTCGATTACAACGCGCTGTGGACCACGCGCAGGCAGGAGGCCATTGCCGCAATCGAAGCCGCTCGCGCCGCCTGGATCAAGGCCAGCCCAATCTACGAGAAGATGGAAGGGATTGTCGCTGGCACTCCCAGCCTCTCGCAGTTCGATGTCGATCTCGATGCTGGCGCGGCTGGCGACGAGGACCCCAACAACGCCGTGTCGTTCGATCTGATGCTCCCCGATGGACGAACGCTCCCTAAGCCGGGCAACCTCTTCGGCGTGACCGAAGGTACGCTCTGGGGAACCGAACCGGCGTTCGCGTCGGGAGTCGCTGCGGATTGGAATGGAAATGGCGCTATCGAGTTCGGCGAGACGCTGCCTGATGCCAACGTGCTCAAGGCGGGCGTTGATATGCTGACGCAAATGGCGAATGACCTGCACGCAGCGGCAGAGGCATGGACGCCGACTGAGTCGGACGCTTTTACGGCGCTGGTCGTCATGGTTCCCACGATGAGCGAATACTTTGCGTCCTGGCGCGACTCGCGCTTTGTCTTGGGCGATGCGTCGACGCAGCGCGATTTCAATGTCATTTCGCGCCTCGCCGATATTCAGGACATTCTTGGCGGACTAGAAATTGTCTATGCGCAAGTGCGTCCGCGCGTCGAGTCGGTTGATCCGGCGCAGGCGGAACAGATTGCAGCGGGGCTGCGCGATCTGAAGGCGTTCGTCGCCGACATCTACGCTCAGGAGCAGAATGGCAGGCGTTTTACTCCCGAAGAGGCTGATACGCTCGGCGCCGAGGCGCAAAACCGCGCGACGGCGATCACCGGTCAGATCAGTCAGGTCGCTGGCGTCCTGGGAGTGAAGATTGCCGAGTGATAGAGGCTGCCTTATGTGCTCATCAATGCGCTTTGCGATAGCATTCCTTCTGATCTTCTTCTTCCTGACGCCCTCAGCGGCGCCAGCGCAGTCGCCCGCTCCCGGTCGGACGGCTGAACTGATCCGCGCGGTGCTCGTCCAGATCCAGTTGCAGATGCGCGACGATCCGGCGGGCGCGCGCGCGCGCCTGGCGGAGGCGCATGATGCTTACGCCTCCATGTCACCAACTATCGCCAGGTACGCACCAGACGCCGATGCGCGCGCGCGCGCCGGGTTTACAGACGCGGAACAGGCGCTCACAACTGGTGATGCTCCCGCGTTCGCCGTCGCTCGTTCTCATATATGGATGGCAATCCTGGCTGGCGGGTATGATGTCGTGGTCGGTTCACTGCGCGCAGAGGATGCCAGGACAGCGCAACAGTGGTTGGCAGTGCGCGAGTTTCGCCACGCCACGCGCTTCTCGCGCCCGAATGCCGATGCTGCCCGTGCTGTACATGATGCCGCCACGCAGGCCATTCCGGCTGCCGATGCAATCCCGGCAGTTCAGGCGGATCTGCTCGATACCTATCAGGCGCGCCTGAACGAGGCGTTGCAGACCCTGAGCGCCGCCGATCAGCGGGGTTTCGCCAGCCGGCGCGCCGAAGCGGCGGCGCTCGCCGAAGGGTATTTCGCAATCCTCGCGCCGGTGTATGCCGAACAGCGCGGCAATGCCGCCGCCGATGCCGCACGCACAGCGTTCGCTCGACTGCGGCAGGCGGCACAGGCAGGCGACGATCTTGCCGTTCCTCTGGACGCCGTTCAACAGGCGCTGCGCGGATTCCGGGCAGCGCCGCTCAGCCCGGCGGAGCAGAAGCGGCGCACGGGTCAGATGCTGCGTTTTCTGCAGCTTGTGCCGATTGAGTACGAACGCGGTGTGCGCAACGGTCAGGTGACGATCGACCTCGAAATCCGCGAAGCGATCACGTTCCACGCAGGTGCCTTCGCCGCTTTTACCGACCTGCGCGATCTCCTGGAGCAGCGTGATGCTGCGTTGACAGAGCGCGTCGCCGGACAGTTCGGCGCCCTCGGCGCGATGCTCGCCAATGCCGGCAACCGCAGCGCCGTCGCCGACCCGGAAGCGGTGAGAACCTCAACAACCGCCCTGCTCACTGATCTCGCCACGCTCCTGCCACAGGAATGGCAGAAGCAGGACAGCGGCGCCGATTTCGATGTCATCCGCACGGCGCTCGATCAGATGGAGCAGGCGGTTCGGGCTGGCGAGTACGAACTGGCGGAGTCGGCGCGCCTGGAAGCCTACGCAATTATGGAGATCGGTCCCGAAGTCAAACTGATCGCGTTTGCGCCGCAGTATAAGCCGGTTATCGAAGGGTATTTCTGGTACGGTCAGGGAGAGCGCAAAGGTCTGGCGTATCTGATCGAACGGCGCGCTGCGCCTGCCGAGATCGCCGCCACGCGCGCCGCGCTCGATCAGGCGCTGGCAGAAGCCGAACAGGCGCTGGCGGGGAAAAACGCACCGGGCGCCATCGCAACCAATGCAGCGGTCATTGTCTTCCGCGAGGGGCTGGAAGCCGTCCTCATCCTGGCATCATTGATGGGCAGTCTCAAGGTCGGCGCACAGCGCCGTTTTCGGACACCGCTCTGGATTGGCACGGCGCTGGCGCTGGGCGCCACTGTGGCGACCTGGGTGCTGGCTCAGGGGGCGCTGATGGCGATGGCGCGCTTCGGCGAAACGCTGGAAGCGATTGTGTCGCTGATCGCAATTGCGGTGCTGCTGCTGATTACGAACTGGTTCTTCCACGATGTGTACTGGAAGGACTGGATGGCAAGCTTCCATCAACAGAAGAAGCGCATTCTCAGCGGTCAGGCAGGGCAGTGGCTTGGACTGATTACGCTTGGTTTCGCCAGCATCTACCGCGAAGGGTTTGAAACCGTGCTGTTTTTGCAGGCGTTGACCCTTGAAGGCGATATGACGGTCGTTTTCGCCGGTGTGGCGATTGGGCTGCTGCTCACGCTGCTGGTCGGTCTGGCAGTGTTCGTCATGCAGGCGAAACTGCCGCACAAGAAGATGCTGATCGTCACCGGTGTGCTCATCGGCGCCGTGCTGCTCCAGATGGTCGGCAACACGGTCAACGTCCTGCAGGTGATCGGCTGGCTGCCGATCCATCCGATCCGCTGGCTGGAGTTGCCGTACTGGACGGGGTTCTGGTTCGGGCTGTATCCGACGTGGGAAGGCATCGGATTCCAGGCGGCGGCGGCGATCTTCGTGATCGGCAGTTACTATCTGGCGGAGTACATGCAGCGACGCGAGCGCCGGATGGCGCTGGCTGCGAGCGCCGCATCGAACCCCGTTCGCAAAGCGTGAGGAGATACCCATGCCCGGCGAAACCCCAGTTGACTGGATCACACTCCTTCAGATCGCACTTGCGCTGGGCATTCTTTCCCTGTGCTGCTGGCTTATCGGCGTGACCGCCGCTGCACGCATCCAGGCGCGCCGCCAGCGTCGCTCGATCTCGCAGAACGCTCCCGACCGCCAATCAGCGCCATCGCGCACCCCCGGAGGCATGCAACGGTCGCGCCCCAAAGCGACGGAAGATATATCGTAAAGGAGGAGCGTCATGCTACCCGCTATTGTCTCCATACCGCGCAACGGTCGCCTGACGGCGATTGTGAACCGTTTGCTTGATGAAGAACTTGAACGGCGCTGCACCGATCAGCAGGAGAGCGGCGCGTTATTGCCGCTGTCGGCGCGTGCAGCGATTGTCGAGATTGTGACCCGCACCGTGGAACGGCTGAACCGGGAAACATGCCAGTTGCCAGCAGACGAGCCTGTGATGCGCTACCGCGATGGTTCACGTTGATCGCGCCGCGAGCCCGGTGGGTGATGGAACACGGATATGCACGGATTGGGACGGATTCACGCGGATGAGATGTCAGGAGGTTCAGCGTGTCCGAAGAAAAGACGACCTATATGCCCGGCGCACACCTGGATATTGCGAAGATGCCCGGACACTGGCTGCTGGCGCGCATGGGCAAGCGCGTCCTGCGTCCGGGCGGACTCGAGCTGACACGGAAGATGCTCGATGCACTGGCCATCGACTCAGCCGATCATGTCGTCGAGTTTGCGCCGGGGCTGGGCGTGACGGCGCGCCTGACGCTTGCGCGACAACCGGCATCGTACACCGCGATTGAGCGCGACGAAGCCGCTGCAGCGAGCGTTCGCTCATTTCTGACCGACGCGCGCTACCGCTGTCTGGTGGGGAACGCCGAGGAAACTGGGCTGGAAGACGCATCGGCGACAGTCGTCTATGGCGAGGCGATGCTTACGATGCACACGCCGGGGCAGAAGGCGCGGATCGTCCGTGAGGCGTATCGCATTCTGCAACCCGGTGGACGGTACGGCATTCACGAGTTAGGATTGACTCCTGATGACCTGAGTGAAGCGACAAAAGACGCTATCCTGCGCGATCTCTCCGCAGCAATCCATGTCGGCGCCCGCCCGCTGACCTCTTCTGAATGGCGCGCCGTTCTGGAAGCCGAAGGGTTTCAGGTGCGTGCGGAGTTTACTGCACCGATGCATCTGCTGGAACCGAAGCGTATGATCCAGGACGAAGGGTTAGGAAGGGCGCTGCGGATTTTCTTCAACATCCTTCGCACGCCAGCGGCGCGCCAGCGCGTCCTGGCAATGCGGCGCGTCTTTCGCACCTACCAGGATCATCTGATGGCCATCTCACTTGTAGCGGTCAAACCGGAGGCGATATGAACGCCAAAACATTTCTCAACCTGGCGGAACAGGTGACCATTCCTGAAGACGGCACGATCAGCCGCACCCTCTACCAGGACGATCGGTTGAAAGTGGTGCTGTTCGGCTTTGCCGCGGGGCAGGAATTGTCGGAGCACACGGCATCAATGCCAGCGATCATGCACTTCATTCAGGGTGAGGCGCGAGTGACGTTGGGGAGCGATGCCATCGACGCACGCCCGAATACATGGGTGCATATGCCTGCACATCTGCCGCATAGCATTCACGCCAATACGCCGGTTATCATGCTGTTGCTGCTGCTGAGAGAAGGAAAATAAGGTTTGACTTCCATATGCTCTATCTTTCCGTACTTACCCTCCACAACCTGATGCGCTGGGTGACGCTGGTCGCTGCAATCTGGGCATTGTACCGCGCCTACCGCGGCTGGCTCGGCGCGCGTCCATGGACTCCCGCCGATCAGCGCGCCGGGCGCTGGTTTGCGCTGACGCTCTCGCTGCAACTGCTGATCGGCGGGGTCTTTTACTGCCTGCCGGACTCCGTCGCGCAACTGGCGTGGACAAACCTGGATGTTGTGATGCGTGAACCGTCGCTCCGCTTTTTTGTCATCGAACACAGCGTGCAGATGTCTGTTGCGCTGAGTCTGGCGCATATGGGCAGCGCGCTGGCGCGCCGGGGGTGCAACGATGCGGATCGCCACCGACGCGCTGCGCTGTTCTTCTCGGTCAGCCTGCTCATCACTTTTGCTGCCATCCCCTGGCCCTGGACACCGCACGAGCGACCGCTGGTGCGATTGGGCTGGGAGTGGTAGCGCGAGGAGGCGTATATGGTGGAAACAACTCCTGGTTCGGTGCGTCTGCGCCCGATTGCTCTCCCAGTTGAACATGGCGGTTGGGGATTTCTTGGAGCGCCAATCATCCTTGGACTGTGGGTGGCGCCGTCACTCGCAGGTTTCTGGCTGAGCCTGGCGGCGTTGGGCGTCTTTCTGACGCGCCAGCCGCTCAAGCTCGCGCTCGGTGATCGGCAGCGCGGCAAACGCTACCCGCGCACGGCATGGGCGGAGCGGTTCGTCGCGCTGTATAGCATCAGCGCGCTGCTGGCGCTCCTCGCCGCCTGGCTGACGACCGCACATCCGTTCTGGTTGCCGCTGCTGCTGGCGGCGCCGCTTGCGCTCGTGCAGTTCCGCTACGATCTGCTCAAAGAGAGCCGGTCGTTGCTGGCAGAGGTCTGCGGTGCGAACGCGCTCGCTGCGCTGGCGTCGGCGCTGGCGCTGTGCGGCGGGTGGCAACTCATTCCGGCGCTGCTGCTCTGGCTTCTGCTGGCACTCAAAGCCACCGCTGCAATCATCTATGTGCGCGCCCGGATTCGCCTGGCGCGCAACGTTCCCGCTGCGCGCACGCCGGTCTATCTGGCGCACGCCGTTGCACTGGCGGCAGTCGTCGGGCTGGCAGCAACCGGGCTGGTTCCCTGGCTGGCAGCGGCAGCCTTCGGTGTGCTCCTGGTGCGTGCAGTGCTCGGATTGCTGCCGCGCAGCCTGAAAACGCCAACTCCACTGGTCGGAATGCAGGAGTTGGGTTTTAGCCTGCTGACCGTCGCTGCAATAGCCGCGGGGTTTGCGATGGGCTGGTGATACTGCACCAAACGCATCGAACAAACCGCGAATGACAGCATTGCTCACAGTGCTCGTTTCTGGCGTTCGGCGTCGGCTTCGACAGGCTCAGCCGACGCTAATGCCGGAAAGTACTATGAGAACTGCTCTAGAAAAGAGGTCACGGTGATCACGACCATACCCGCACCCCGAACTGCCGTCTCCGCCAGGCGACGGACTCTGTATTTCAATGCCCAACGCCATTTCCTGACCGTTTCGGACGATCTGCACACTACGTTTTCATTTGATCGGGAAGGGCGGTTGCTCGGCGCTTTTCTCGATGGCATCAACTATCGCCGCGGTCTGTGCGGCGATATTCTGATGAAGCGCGCCGGCGTCGCGGAAGGCAAACTACGGCGTATGCTCACCCCGGACGAGCGCCGCCAGCTGCTTTCTTTCATCAGCGCCAACCTCGTGACCATTCGGGAATACGCGCGGCACGCCGCTGGAGTCGAAGTGCGCGCCTGGCTGGATCGCGCGCTGACGTGGGACGCCGCGCGCCTGGAAGCGGAACGAGAGGCGTTTTATTCCATCTATAAGCCGATCAGCATCCTGCCTCCCGATCAGTACCTTTCGCTGGTGCTTCAAGCTGCTGAGGGATGCAGCTGGAACCGCTGCACATTCTGCACGCTGTACCGTGATCGCAGGTTCCGCATCAAGTCGCC
>JANWXL010000346.1 GCA_025055265.1 Roseiflexus sp. | reverse complement strand
GAGCGCGGCATCAAGCGTCTCGAACTCCAGAATGGCAATGGCGGTATGCTTCGGGCGTGGGACGAGACGCAGGCGCGCCGCCAGCACCAGCGCCAGCGTCCCTTCCGAGCCGACGATCATGTTCGCCATGTTGAAGCGGCGATCGGGCGAGCGCGCACCGAACATGATGCCATAGCGCGTGTGCCCATTTTCGCTGACGGGCACGAATGCGTCGAGGTTGTACCCGCCGACGCGCCGCAGCACTTTGGGGTAGCGCCGCGCAATCTCGTCGGCGTGATCGCGCGCCAGCCGCGCCACCGTGCGGTAGATGCGCCCTTCAAGTTCGGGATCCGCCAGCCGTGTATGCAGTTCCGCCTCATCGAGAGGGCGAAAGGCGGTGATGCTGCCATCGGACAGCACCACCTTCAACTCCAGCACATGATCAATGGTTTTGCCGTACACCAGCGAATACATGCCGGACGAATTGTTGGCGATCATGCCGCCAATCGTCGCACGGTTCGACGGGGCGACATCCGGCGCGAACTTCAGATCGTGCAGCGCAAGTTCCGCATTCAACTGATCGAGGATGATCCCCGGTTCGACCCATGCCCACTGTTCGGCGACATTCACCTCCAGCAGGCGGTTTATATATTTGGTGAAATCGAGATGAATGGCGCGCCCGACCGCCTGCCCTGCCAGGCTGGTGCCGCCGCCGCGCGGCAGGATTGGCAATCGCCGCAGGCGCGCCAGTTGCACGACTGCCGCGACATCCGCCTCGTCCTTCGGCAGCACAACGCCGAGAGGCTCAATCTGATAGATGCTCGCGTCCGTCGCGTAGAGCGCGCGCGAAATCGCATCGGTCTGTACGTCGCCTTTGACGCATTCGCGCAGTTCAGCGGCAAGATCATCATAATTCATTGCGGCGTCCTTTCAGGTTGCGCCTGATGGAGTCAGTTGCTGTTGCACCACGTGCTTTTGCACCTTGCCCAGCGCATTGCGCGGCAGCGACGAAACAAACACAACCCGCCGCGGCTTTTTGTAACTCGCAAGGCGCGCGCGGCACCAGTCGATCAATTCCTGTTCCAATCCGTCGGTCGCCAGCGTTGCTGGCACAACCACTGCCACCACCTGCTCACCAAACTCTGCGTCGGGCAGACCGACCACAGCAACCTCGGCGACGGCGGGATGCTCCAGCAACACTTCCTCGACCTCGCGCGGGTAGATGTTGTACCCGCCGCTGATGATCAACTCGCGGGCGCGTCCGGTAATCGTGAAATACCCGTCGGCGCTGCGCCACCCCAGGTCGCCAGTGTTGAACCAGCCGTCGGCGTCGAACGCCTCGGCGGTCGCCTGCGGGTTGCGCCAGTACCCGACGAACACATTCGGACCGCGCACCTGAATCTCGCCAATCTCGCCATCGGGGAGCGGCTGGCGAGTGCGTACGTCGACGATGCGCGCCTCCTGCCCGGGGAATGGCATCCCGACTGTACCAGGACGGCGTTCGCCATCGTAGGGGTTGGTCAGGTTCATCACCGTTTCGGTCATGCCGTAGCGTTCCAGGATGCGATGACCGAACAGCTCCTCGAATTCGGCGAACGTTTGCGGGCTGAGCGGCGCCGACCCGGAGACGAACAGGCGCATACCCTCGACACGCACTGGCGCTCCGACGGCACGTCGCCGCCGCGCCTCAGCGATCAGACGGGTGTACATCGTCGGCACGCCAAAGAACATCGTCGTCTCGCCGCGCGCCAGGGTGTCGAGCACGTCCGCTGCGTCGAAGCCGCGCCGCAGATCGACCGTGCCTGCCGCATACAACGTGCCATTCAGCCCGACGCCAAGACCGTGAATGTGGAACAACGGCAGCGTCAGCAGCAAGCGGTCGTGTTCCGTCCAGCGCCAGGCGCGGGTGACGGCGGCGCTGTTCGCCATGAGATTGGCGTGGGTAAGCATCGCGCCCTTGGAACGTCCGGTTGTGCCGGAGGTATACCCGATCAGCGCCAGATCGCCCGGCGCAGGCGCGTGTGTCCAGTCGGGGAGATAACCGGCGCCCTCCGGCGCGACTTCAGACGCGAAGATGGCCGCTCCAGGCGCGTCCGCCTGCCGCACCAGATCGGCGTGCGCCTGATCGCTGACAATGACGACCTTCGCTTCCGAGTCGCTCAGAATGTGGCGCAATTCGGTCTGACGATACTGGGTGTTGACCAGCACCACAATCGCGCCGATCAGGTGCGCACCCAGGTATGCCATCACGAACGCCGGACTATTCTCAAGAAACAACGCCACCCGATCGCCGCGTTCAACTCCAGCGCTTCGCAACCGCGCCGCCCAACGAGCGACAATCACGGCAGCATCCTCATATGAGAAGGATCGCCCGTCAAACAGCAGGAACGGGCGTTTCGGCGCGTGCGCCGCTGCACATCGCAGGGCGTCAATGGTGGTCAGGGGAGTGTTCATCGTGCGTATCATAGCATATGGAGTTTGAGAACATAATCCGGTATCGCCCGGTCTAGCCCGCGCAGGCGGGCTTCGCT
>JANWXL010000345.1 GCA_025055265.1 Roseiflexus sp. | reverse complement strand
GTGCGCGTATCCTGCCAGACAATCGCGTTGTAGACGGGTCTACCTGTCGCTTTGTCCCAGACGACCGTCGTCTCGCGCTGGTTGGTGACACCCACTGCGGCAATCTCGCTGCGATCAACGCCCGACTTCCGCAGCGCGCCTTCGATAACTTCCTGGGTGCGCGCCCAGATCTCCAGCGCATCGTGCTCGACCCAGCCCGGTTTGGGATAGATCTGCGTGTGTTCCTTCTGATCGACGGCTACCACCTGACCAGCATGATCGAAGATCATGCAGCGGGTGCTGGTTGTTCCCTGATCAACTGCCGCGACATACTTTGCCATAGGAGCGACTCCTTCGTAGCACAGCGACCTCGCGAAAGACTACTTCGTCCATGCGTCCACCATTGCCTTGAACATCAGGTACGACGACGTGGCGCCCGGATCCTGGTGACCAGCGCTGCGCTCCGCCAGATACGACGCGCGCCCCTTTCTGGCAACCAGCGGTATGGTGTTCTTCATGCCTTGTTCGGCGGCAGAGGCGCTCTGACGGAGCGCTTCACTCTCATCGACTCCATCGGCGATGGCTTGCTTGAGCGCGTGCAACGCTGGCACAAGCGCATCAACCATGGTTTTGTCGCCGATATTCGCCTTCCCGCGCGCCATCAAGCCATTGATCGCCCCCTCGACCGCCGATGCCCAATCGGCGAGCGAGAGTTCCATCTTATTGGCTGTAGCCACGCCCGCCTGCAGGAAGAATGTCCCATAGAGCGGACCGCTCGCACCGCCCACGGTCTGTACCAGCGTCATGCCCACCGACTTCAGGATGGTGCCAATATCCTTGTCGGCGACCGTCGGCAGCTTTCCCAGCACGGCTTTGAACCCGCGATCCATGTTCACCCCATGATCGGCATCGCCGATGCTGGAGTCGAGCTGCGTCAGATATTCCTTATTGTCCGCCAGCAACTGGCTGTACACCGAAAGCCAGGCAATCACGTCGTCGCGACCGATAGGCATAGATCACACCCCCCAACGCAGAGCAGGCGTTTTGACCGGCGCATCCCAGAGCCGGATCAGATCATCGTCCATCTTTAGCAGCGTGATCGAGCAGCCTGCCATTTCCAGCGACGTAATGTACGGACCAATCAGGTTGCGCACCACTTTGAGACCGGCTTTGGCGGCGATCTCATACGCTTTGCGATAGACGATGTAGAGCTCGATCAGCGGTGTGCCCCCCATGCTGTTGACGAACAACAGCACCTGATCCCCCGCCTGGAACGGCAGGTCATTCAGGATTGGCTCCATCAGCATTTCAGTGATTTCATCAGCCGATTTTAGCTTCATCCGGGTACGTCCCGGCTCGCCGTGAATGCCGATGCCGATTTCCATCTCATCATCCGGCAGGTCGAAGGTCGGCTTGCCCGCATGCGGCACCGTGCAACTGGTGAGCGCCATGCCCATGCTGCGTCCCCACCCGTTCACCTTGCGGCACACCTCTGCAACATCTTTGAGAGAGCGCCCCTCCTCGGCGGCGGCGCCGCAGATCTTCTCCGCCAACACAGTCACGCCCACGCCGCGACGTCCCGCAGTATACAACGAATCCTGCACTGCCACATCGTCATTGATGACGACCGACTCAACCTCGATTCCCTCGGCGCGCGCCAGATCGGCGGCCATATCAAAGTTGAGGATGTCGCCCGTGTAGTTCTTGACGATATGGAGCACCCCCGCGCCGCCATGGACCATTTTCGTCGCTTCCAGCATCTGGTCGGGGGTCGGGCTGGTAAATACCGCACCCGGACACGCAGCGTCGAGCATTCCCATGCCGACGAACCCGCCGTGCATCGGCTCGTGACCAGAGCCGCCGCCAGAGACAATCGCCACCTTGCCCTGCACTGGCGCATCGGCGCGATAGATAAAGTTTGGTTCGTAATGAACCTTCACCAGATCGGGATGTGCGTATTCGATACCCTTCAGCGCCTCAACAACGACATCTTCCGGCTTATTGATTAGCTTCTTCATATACTCTCTCTCCTCTTCGCGTCTGTTTACTGCCTGCTCTTGCGTTTGGCGTTGGCATCGACAGGCTCAGCCAACGCCAAACGCAGGTGAGCAGTTCAAGCGCAGCGAGAACCGCTCAGAACGAACCCAGCGCCACATATAGACCAGCCGCAATCGAACCGCCGATAATCGGACCGACCACCGGAATCCAGGAATAGCCCCAATCGCTGTCGCCCTTGCCGGGGATGGGCAGAATCGCGTGCGCAATACGCGGACCGAGATCGCGCGCCGGGTTGATGGCATAGCCAGTCGTGCCGCCTAACGACAGACCGATCACCCAGACCAGAAACGCCACTGGAATAATGCCGAGCGCGCCGAAGCTGCCATTCTGCATCGAGGGTCCGTCAATAGCCAGAATGCCGAAGACCAGCACGAACGTCCCAATCACCTCGCTCACCAGATTCCACGCCGTATTGCGGATCGCCGGGCCAGTGCTGAAGACCGCCAGTTTCAGCGCAGGGTCCTGCGTCGCAGACCAGTGCGGGTAGTAGTGCAGGAACACGAGCACAGCGCCGATGAATGCGCCGAGGAACTGTGCGGCGATGTAGATCGGAGCGCTTGCGGCATCGAACTTGCCCGCTATCACTAGTCCGATGGTCACTGCCGGATTGAGGTGTGCCCCACTAACCGCTGCAACCGAGTAGGCGCCAACAAACACTGCCAGCGCCCACGCGGTAGTAATGACAATCCAGCCGCCGCTGCTTCCTTTCGTCTTGCTCAGTACCACGTTCGCAACCACGCCGTCGCCTAACAGGATGAGGAGCATTGTTCCGATCACTTCGCCAAGGAACGGTGACATACCGTGGTCCTCCGTATGCGTAACAGGCGAATCACACAGACTCTTGCGCCGCCCAAACGATCGGCGCGCCAACCCGCACCAGGCGCGCGCTTCTCAACGTTCAGGCAGGCGGAAGGATACTGAGGCGTCGAGCATCAGCTTTGCGTGGGCAGTATCCATAACCGGATCGCCTTATCCGGAATCGGCGACTGCCAGGCATGGATCAGCCCCGTGTTGCTTTGAACGCCAGCCTGAGATAGGACGCACCCGAAAGCGCCAGCTTGCCCGATGGCGGGCGCAATCTGTCATCAATTCATCACTGAGCGTATCTCGTGTTGCGGAGATATCTGGTAATTCCACTATATGCATGGGGTTGAGCGGCTGTCAATATTGTTTCAATAATTTGTTCCATAGTGGAACTCACGTCAGCCAGCGTCGTTTCATTTTGAAACGATTCATATCAGTGGGAACGGCGTGGCGAGCGGTTTGCAGAAGGAGGCGTCTTGAAATCAGCGAGGGAGATGTTGGCGGCTTTCAGTTTACGCCACAGGGTTGTGCGGCCAATCCCCAGCAGTTGAGCCATTTTGGTGGCATTCCCCCGGCATGCGCGAGCAGCGCGGACGATTGCTTCGTATTCCGCCTCATGCAGCGCCGGAACGTGCTGGTCCGGCGCTACACCCGGCTCGGAAGGACGCCCGCGGATGGCATCAGGCAAATGACAGACGTCAATCATCCCAGTATCTGACAGACTTGCTGCCCGCTCCAGCACATTTTCCAGTTCGCGAATGTTGCCGGGCCAGGGGTAGCAGCGCATGATGTGCTGTGCCTCATACGAGATGCTGAGAGCTCTGCCGGTCTGACAGTGCAGGCGCTCCAGCACGTCACGAATAAGCAGAGGAAGATCGGTAATGCGTTCGCGCAACGGCGGCAGGCGGATAGTCATACGGCCGAGCGCGTAGTACAGATCGGCGCGAAAATCGCCGTACACCGCCAACCGCTCTAGATTCGCGGACGTCGTGGCAATCAACCGTACATCGACACAGGTCACGCGCTGCCCGCCGAGGCGCATGACCTCGCCGGTCTCAATCACGCGCAGCAGCGCCATCTGCATATCGAGCGGCAATGCCTCGATCTCTTCCAGGTGCAATGTACCGCCGTGCGCCAACTCGAATTTCCCCGGTTGCCCCTGCAGTCCATTGCCATGAAATGCGCCAATCTCATACCCAAGAAACTCACCCACGATCAGGTCGCGGGGCAAGACCCGGCAGTTAACCGTCACGAAGGGGCCGTCCGCCCGCGCGCTTTCATTGTGAATCACCCGCGCCAGTACGCCTTTGCCAGTGCCGCTCTCGCCGACGATCAGCGCCGGTGCGCTGCTGCGAGCCGCCGCTTGCGCCTGCCGACGCACTTGATTGATTGCATGGGATGAGCCGATAATGCTGGCACAGGTGAAATTCGAGCGCGCCCCAACGAAGCGCTGCACCATCCGATGCACCTGATCAAGGCGTCGGAGAGTCAGGATGAACCCCTCGACATTTTTCACGCGGTTGAGCTGCCATTGGATCGGGATGAGACTGATCAGACAACCGACCTGCAACCCTTGAACCTGAAAGCTGACCTCGGCATCAGTCAGCGTCGCACACTGCCGCATCGCTTCCGCCACCACTGCCGGCAACTCGACCGAGACGTTCAGGGCGCGGCCGACCGCAGCCTCGCGCTTGACGCCGAGGATCTGCGCAGCGCGCGCATTCATATGCACCACCAGCCCTGCCTGATCGCACACAATCAACCCGTCTGACATCGCTTCCACTATGGCGCTTAGCTGTGTGCGCTGCGTGTTCAGTTCATTGAAGAGTTTTTCGGCGTGCAGTTGATGTTCAATGGCGCGGGCTGCAGCATGCACAGTCGCCAGCGTGGCGACATTGCCAGCCGTGGCCAGACTCGCCATCCCCAGGATGCCAATGGGTCGCCCTTCCCAATGGTAGATTGGCGCTGCTGAGGCGCTCAACCCGTGGAAGCGCCGAAAGAAATGTTCTGCGCCAACAACGTGGATAGGGCACCGTTCATACAGCGCCAGCCCGAACGCATTTGTTCCGGCGCACCCCTCGTTCCAGTACGCGCCGGGACGCAACCCCAGCGCCTCCGCCTGGCATTGCACAGCAGCGTCGCCCAGCACATCCAGCACGCAGGCTGAGGCATCGAGCAATACGACAATGTAGCCCGCGCCTTCGACAAACTGGTAAATGTCTTCCATAATGGGACGCGCCAGGGCGATGAGATCTAAGAGTTTGGAGCGGCGATCCGCCAGTTCCGCTTCGGAGATGCAGGGAAGGTCTCGGACAGCGTATGGATTGCAGCGCAGGATGCATCGCTGCCAGGACATCGCCACAATCGGATCGATCGCGGGATCCAGCACACCTGTGGCGACAAACCGCTGCCACATTGCAAGGAGCAGACCGCCATCGACAGGACCGGAAGTTAGCTGCATGGCGCACATTGCTCAGGGTTGATCGGCTCTGATCATAGATGTTTGCTGCAGTGGGGCGGCGCACTCCATCTTACGATAGACTGCGGCGATGTGCAAATCGTAAGGATGAACGAAAGAGGCGACTTTTGTCGAAAGACAAAGGCGACGGTCACGATGACCGTCGCCCACGAATGGATATTTACCAGCGACTGCGCCCGCTGCTGCTGCGACGCTGATCCTGGAAGCAGTCCGAGCAATAGACCGGCTTGTCGCCACGCGGAACGAACGGCACCTGCGCTTCACGACCGCACGCAGCGCAGGTGGTGGTGTGCATCTGGCGTTCGCCGCCATAGCCGCCGCGCCCGTTGCTGTAACCGTCGTATCGATCGTACCCGTTGCGCTCGCCGTAGCCGCGCCCGCCGTAGCTGCGCCCGCCGCCCGACGCCTTGCGTTGCTGCCGACACGACGGGCAGCGCGTCGGTTCGTTGGCAAATCCCTTCTGCGCGTAGAACTCCTGCTCTCCGGAGGTGAACACAAAATCCACGCCACAATCCCGACAGGTGAGTGTCTTGTCTGCAAAGCTCATCGCTTGCCTGCTCCTTGTTTCGATATAAACCTATGATGTTGCGCCCTTGGGTTTGGGGATCGTGAGCCTGGAGACACCGCGCCTGCGGGGGATCAGGAGGTGCAGAAGCAGCTCGCAGAAACCAAACCTTGAAGAGACACTGCGAAGTATAGCATACGTCGAGGATTTGCGCCAGACCTGCTCGCTCGATCCCGCTTGACAATTTTGCCAGAGTCGTATACTATCTCGATAACAAAGTCAATAAGCGCAACTCTTATCCAGAGAGGCGGAGGGACCGGCCCGATGAAGCCTCGGCAACCACCGGTCAGGGATGAGGGGTGCAGGCGCCAATGCTGGCATTGCCAATAATGCCGCTCCACTGGCGACATCCTGACGCTTCTCATTCCGGCTGGAAGGTGCCAATTCCGGCAGAGTATATCTGGAAGATGAGAGGCGTGCGCTGCGGGAGTTGATGCCCACGACACGGTATCCCCCAAAGCTCACAGAGAAGCCCTCATCGTACAGATGAGGGCAAATTTGTTGCCCTCACGCTGCACGAGAGATTGCTCGCACGAACGGCAGTCTCTGCATCACATATGCAGATGTGCTGCCCTGACTTTGCTGTTGTCTTGAAAAGCTGTTGCATACTCAGTGCCATGAAGGAGACAGAATACCCATGAGCGATGAGATCCGCTTCACCGGCTTCGAGACGCTGGCGCTCCACGCGGGCCAGCAGCCCGATCCTGCCACCGGCGCGCGCGCCGTACCGATCTATCAAACAACCTCGTATCAGTTCAAGGACACCGACCACGCGGCGCGATTGTTTGGCTTGCAGGAATTCGGGAATATCTACACCCGCATTATGAACCCGACGACCGACGTGCTCGAGCAGCGTATCGCGGCCCTCGAAGGCGGCGTCGGTGCGCTTGCGCTCTCTTCGGGGCAGGCGGCGGAGACGCTCGGCATCCTGAATGTGGCGAGCGCTGGCGACAACATCGTGTCGTCGAGCGATCTGTATGGCGGAACGTACAACCTCTTCCGCCACACGCTGCCCAAACTCGGCATCACGACCCGCTTCGTCGATGCGCGCGACCACGAGGGCTTCCGTAAGGCGATCGATGACCGCACCAAACTGGTCTTCCTTGAACTGGTCGGCAATCCGCGCCTGGACATCGTCGATCTTCAAACCATCGCCGATATTGCGCACGAACGCGGCGTGGCAGTGATGGTCGACTCGACGACGGCGACCCCGTACCTGTGCCGTCCATTTGAGTGGGGCGCCGACATTGTCATCCATTCGGGCACGAAGTACCTTGGCGGGCACGGCACCAGCATCGCCGGTCTGCTGGTCGATAGCGGCAAATTCGACTGGACAAACGGGCGCTACCCGGAGTTCACGACGCCTGATCCTTCTTACCACGGGCTGGTGTACACACAGGCATTCGGCAACCTGGCGTACATCCTGAAGGTGCGCGTGCAGTTGCTGCGTGATATTGGCGCGTGCCTCAGCCCGTTCAACTCGTTCCTGCTGCTCCAGGGCATTGAAACACTGAGCCTGCGGATGGAGCGCCATAGCCAGAATGCGCTGGCAGTAGCGCAGTTCCTCAAGGAGCATAGCAAGGTGGAGTGGGTGCTGTACCCCGGTCTTCCCGATCACCCCAGCTATGCGCTGGCGCAGAAGTACATGCCGAGAGGGCAGAGCGGCATCGTTGGCTTTGGAATCCGGGGCGGGCGCGCAGCCGGGGCAAAGTTCATCAACAGCCTGCGGCTCTTCTCGCATCTGGCGAACATCGGCGACGCCAAGAGCCTTGCTATCCATCCCGCCAGCACGACCCACAGCCAGTTGACGCCCGAGGAGCAGCGGCTGACCGGCGTCACTGACGATTTTGTTCGCCTGTCGGTAGGCATTGAAACAATCGACGACATCATCGCCGACCTGGATCAGGCGCTGGCGAAGGTGTAGGAAGGACACGGCGGCGCCGTTGCACGGCAACGGCGCCACACTGGGCGAAAATGGAAATGTTGAATCCGGGAACGTGTGTACCGAACCAGGAAGGCATCCTATGATTGCATATGCGACAGAGCGTGCGCCGCTTGGCGTCGGTCTCGTTCAGACGCGCTACGCCACCTGGCTTGAGCCGCTGCCGCTCGAGAGCGGCGCGCAACTGGCGCCGGTGACGCTGGCATATGAGACGTATGGCGAACTCAGCCCGGCGCGTGACAATGCCATCCTGATTTTGCACGCGCTCTCCGGCGATGCGCATGTCGCCGGTCGCCATAGTCTGACTGACCCCAAACCAGGGTGGTGGGACGCCATGGTCGGTCCCGGACGCCCCTTCGATACCAACCGCTACTTCGTCATTTGCTCGAATGTCATTGGCGGATGCAAGGGCAGCACAGGACCCTCCAGCATCGATCCGGCGACCGGCAGGCCCTATGGCTTACGCTTCCCGGTGATTACGATCAGCGACATGGTGCGCGCGCAGACGCGCCTGATCGATCATCTGGGGATCGATCGGTTGCTTGCCGTCGCTGGCGGTTCGATGGGCGGGTTTCAGGCGCTGGAATGGGCGACGGCCTACCCGGAGCGCGTGCGCGGCGCCATCCTGCTGGCGACGACGGCGCGTTCATCAGCGCAGACGGTGGCGTGGAATGCGATTGGACGTCGCGCCATTATGGCCGATCCGCGCTGGCGTGGCGGCGACTACTATGGCCACGAGCCGCCGGTCGATGGTCTGGCGACAGCAAGGATGATTGGCCATATCACCTACCTGAGCGAGCCATCGCTGGAACGCAAGTTTGGGCGCGCATTCCAGCGCGGCGGTCCGTCCTACACCATGGCGCAGGAATTCGCTATCGAAAGCTATCTTGAACATCAGGGAGCGAGTTTCAACGCCCGTTTCGACGCCAATTCGTATCTCTACATCACCAAAGCTATGGACTACTGGGACCTGCCGGCACGCTATGGCTCGCTGGATACGGCATTCGCTCGCACGCAGGCGCGCTTCCTGGTGCTGTCGTACAGCAGCGACTGGCTCTACCCAACGGCGGAGTCGCTCGCTATCGCTGACGCCCTGCGTCGCGTCCAGAAGCCGGTCGAGCACGTCGAGATCGACTCAATCGCCGGTCACGATGCGTTCCTCGTCGATGTCGATCAGCAGGCGCCAATCATTACGGAGTTCCTGAACAGCCTGACCGGCGCCACATGCTGATAGCATTCACCAATATTGCGTCAACGCTCTGACGACACAGACGCAACCCTGCCACAGCGGCGCTATGGCAGGGTTGCGCTTTTGCTATAATGGGGCGGCCATCCGATTGTGAAGATTATCCGTATATATATGCAGCATATAGTTCAACACTGCGGGGCAGTGCGATGAGTCAGATCAGGATGACAGCCGCTGACTCGTCTGCACTGGACGATGAGGCGTTGATCTCCCGTGTGGCG
Organism: Roseiflexus sp.; assembly: GCA_025055265.1. Lineage (GTDB taxonomy): Bacteria > Chloroflexota > Chloroflexia > Chloroflexales > Roseiflexaceae > Roseiflexus. Next base: position 5,650 of record JANWXL010000345.1, on the reverse strand, counting down.
CGTCGCGATAGCAGCGCACTTGAGCATCTCTATGATCGATATGCGCGCATCGTGTACGCGACAGCGCTCCGCATGCTCGGCGATACCGAACTGGCGGAAGATATCGTCCAGGAAACGTTCTGGCGCGTCTGGCGGCGCAGCACGTCATTTACGATTGGGCGCGGGCAGGTCGCCGGATGGATCTTTGGCATCGCCCACAATCTGTGCATCGATGAATTGCGCCGTCAGCGCTCTCGCCCGGTGACAGTGCAGGGTGAGCAGGAAGAGCAGGCGCTTCTCGAGCAGTCAGACCTGCGGGGCGATGTGGCAGACGCGGCTATCGAGCGGGAACGCCGACGGATTATTCTTCAGGCGCTGGCGCAGATCCCGCCGGAACAGCGTGAGGTGCTGGAACTGGCATACTTCGGCGGGCTTTCGCAGAGTGAGATTGCTCAACGGCTGAACAGTCCGATTGGAACTGTCAAGACGCGCACCAGGCTTGCATTGCAAAAAATGCGCGACTTATTGCACAACCAGAGAATTGGGGCGGAAGATCTGCACGATTAAAAACGAGCGCGTTGATGACATTGTCGAACTGCGACGAGATAATAGAACTCATCCCTGCTTTCGTGCTGGGCGCGCTTGATGCCGACGACGCTGCGCGCGTGGCAACCCACGTCGCTGCATGCTCCCGCTGCCGCGCCGAAGCGGAGTCGTTCCGCGATGTTGTGGGATTATTGCCCTATGCTGCCGGCTCGCTCGAACCGCCGCCGCACGTCAAGCGCCAGTTATTTGCGCGCATCGCTGCTGTAAGTGATCATCCCGTCACTTCCACCGTTCAGCGACCGCAGCGATCAACTGTGCGCTCGCCCCTATCGGGGCGCTGGGTTGTACCGGCGCTGGCGCTGATGCTGGCGCTGATCGTCGGGTTAGGGGCGGCGACGTTTGAGGCGCGCGGTCGCGCCGATGCTCTGGCGGCGGAACTTGCGGCGAATCGCCAGACGCTGCGTTCGCTGGAGGTGCAGATTGCTGAAATGCGTCAGGCTGCTCAGGCGGTTGAAGCGCAACTGATCGCTGCTCAACGCGAACTCGACGAGACACGCACTCAACTGGCCGCCAGTCAGCGCGAGCTGCGGGAGATTCAGGCGTCAGGCAGCAAGGACGAGCAACTGGTATCGTTCATCGCGGCGCCGCAGACGGTTTCGCAATTGCTCGAAACAACCGAGCGGGCGCCGGAAAAGGCGAGCGCGCGCATGTTCATGCAGCCCGGGCATAACCGGCTGGTCTTGCTTATCTATGGGTTGAAATCGGCTGAACCCGGCAAGGTCTACCGACTCTGGCTGGCAAAAGGGAATCAGGCAATTGCAATCGGCACAGTCACCGTCGGACCCGACAGCGTCGCTGAGTTTGTCGTTGACGCCCCTGAACCGATGGACGCCTACGATCAGGTGATGATCACGCTCGACGAGGTCGATACTGCCGCACAACCGAGTGAAGAAGTCATCTTTGAGGCGAATCTGTGAAGGGGGGTTACACGCAGATCGATGTCCTCGGTATTTCGACCTTGAACATATTTCAGGAGATCGATCCCTTCTACCAGAGCGTAATTAACCCTGCGCTGCTGCACAATTCAAATAGTTCAGCTACCGCATCGAGCAAATGATCCACGTTGAGCCGCGCTCCCTGCCAGTGCTGCGTATTGAATACAACAGCGTGATGAATAACTTTACCAATGCGGACAATCGGTGAATCTGTCATACCCCGCTGTGCAAACAGATGATAAACAAAACATCAGGAAGTTCTCTGCTGCATTCTAGCGCATGCCGGGATGGAGGGTAAATCATTAGGGACGGTCCCCTGGGATCGTCCCTTTTGTCCTGTATCTTATCGTCGTTCTCACATTGCGTGAACTTCGCACGGACCATCGTGCAGTCGGCATAGGCAGGCTTCGACAGGCTCAGCCCACGCGCCATCGGATGTAAGTACTGCGAGAAATTAGAAACAGCGCTCATCCTCGCCACGAGCGCCTGATCAGTCCCTGATCGGTATTGAGGACCGGATCGACGGTCCGTGCAAAGCAATCGAGGCTGTTGGCGCCCCACGAGACGCAGGCTGGCGATGAGGCGATGTTGCCGCCCAGATCTTCCCAGCCGATCCAGCGCGTGCCGTCCCAGTAGCGGTGGAGCATGTTGCCATTATCGCCGCGCACGAACAGGCTGATCCGGTTGGGTCCCCACGATGCTGCGGACGGCGCAGATGTTCCGCTCACTCCCAGGTCCTCCCAGATGGTCCACTGGACGCCGTTCCAGACGCGACGGTAGAGTTTGTTGTTGGTGCCGCGCACGAAGCACTGCACCTGATTGTCGCCCGGCGCGGTGCAGGCAGGCGCGGAGGTGAGGATGCCTTCGTGGTTGATCCAACTGATCCAGCGCTGACCATCGTAGTACGCCTGGTACATCTTGTTATCGCTGCCGCGCACGAAGACGGCTACACGCTGCGGCGCCCACGAGACGGCGGCTGGCGCGGAGGTGGCGATGCCGCCCAGGTTCTGCCATTCACTCCAGCGCTCGCCATTCCACCAGATGTGCCAGACTGCACTGCTCCCCTGGCGCAGGGCGAAGCAACTCATGCGGTTCTGTCCCCACGCGGCGCACGCCGGCGCTGATGCCAGACCGCCGCCAAGATTGCGCCAGCCCGACCAGCGCCCGCCTGCGAATGTCTGCCACAGCAGCGCGCCGCCATCACCACGAACGAAGACTTCCAGCCGATCCCGACTCCAGGTGGTTGCACTTGGCGCCGATGTTGCCAGCACTGCGCCTGGAACTGCTTCCCAGACGCCCCATCCGGCCTGCGCGATCGGCGCCAGCACCGGTTCGCGCTCTGTGTCCGTGACCTGCGTCGTCAACAGATATGCTGTGGATGTGACGCCCAGGTCTTCATTCGACGGCGCGCGCGCACGCGCCGGACCAAATGATGCAGAGACAAACCAGATAATGATCGCCACCAGGCCAGAGACAAGTCGATAGCTCTGTTTCATAATTGTCCTCTCAAGTGCTCAAAGAAGGCGCGCACTTCTGAACAGGTCTGTGAGGGTTTTGAGAAAGCTCAAATACAGACGAGGAGTGTACGCTCACTGTACATCGTACTACAGAGAGATGCCGGTTTCAAGAGAAAGAGTGGTTCATGAGGGTGAAGAGGCATTACCCACATTCGCACGACATACCGCCAGAAACAAGAGCGAGACGCCTTCGTCTCGCAGAAGCGGGGGAATTGCTTGCAAAGCTTTGCGCCGTTGCGTCTTCGCGTCAACCTTGTCGAGGAATGCTGCGCGAGGGTTAGATGGATCGCAAAGCATCAGCGGCAGCGGCGATCGTATCCTGAATGAGCGCGTCGCTGTGAGCGAGTGATACGAATGCCGCCTCGAACTGTGCCGGCGCCAGGTAGACGCCGCGTTCGAGCATTGCGTGGAAGAAACGCGCATAGCGCTGCGTGTCGGATTTCTTCGCCGACGCATAATCAACCACAGGTGCATCAGTGAAGAAGAAACCCCACATGCTGCCCGCATACGCAGCGCGCAGCGGAATGTCCGCCTCGGCGGCCGCCTGCTCGAACCCGGCGCAGAGCGTCGCTGTCGCCTGTTCCAACCGCTCGAAGACGCCGGCTGCGCTGATGGCGCGCAGGGTCGCAATCCCGGCGGCCATCGCCAGTGGATTGCCAGACAGGGTGCCCGCCTGATAGACCGGACCGGCAGGCGCGATCAGTTCCATCAACTCGCGTCGTCCGCCGTAGGCGGCGGCTGGCAACCCGCCGCCGATCACTTTGCCAAGACAGGTGAGGTCGGGGGTGACGCCGTATTTCCCCTGAGCGCCGCCATACCCCACCCGGAAACCGGTCATGACCTCATCAAAGATGAGCAGGGCGCCATGTTCATCGGCTAAACGGCGCAAGCCTTCGAGAAAACCGGGTTGTGGCAAGACCAGCCCCATGTTTCCGGCGACCGGTTCGACGGCGATTGCCGCCACTTCGCCGGGGTTCGCCTTCAACAACGCCTCGACTGAGTCAAGGTCGTTGTACGGCGCCGTCAGCGTGCTGGCAGCCGTCGCCGCCGTCACCCCCGGACTGTCGGGCAGCCCAAGCGTCGCCACCCCGGAACCAGCCTGCACCAGGAACCCGTCGAAGTGCCCGTGGTAACACCCGGCGAACTTGATGACCTTGTCGCGGCGCGTTGCGGCGCGCGCCAGGCGCAGGGCGCTCATTGCCGCCTCAGTGCCCGACGAGACAAAGCGCACCATTTCGACAGAGGGCATTGCCTGCATAATCAGGCGCGCCAGTTCGCTCTCGAGTTCGGTCGGCGCACCGAACGACGTCCCGCGCGCCGCCTGTTCGGCGACAGCGGCAACGACATCGGGATGGGCATGCCCCAGAATCAGGGGACCCCACGAGAGGACGTAATCGATATAGCGATTGCCGTCGACATCGAAGAGAAATGCGCCTTCGCCGCGCGCAATGAAACGCGGCACGCCGCCAACCGCGCGAAAGGCGCGCACCGGGCTGTTGACGCCGCCGGGAAAAAGCGAGCGCGCCTCGGCAAACAGTGACTCTGAGCGCTTGGTATTCATGGTTGTGACCAAGTAATTGATAGGGGTTAGGGGTTAGGGGTTAAGGGTTAGGAGCACATTCTTACCTGTACTCTTCCACCTTCCCACCTTCCCGCCTGTAACCCTCCCGCCTCTCGCCTCTTGCCTCTCGCCTCTTGCCTCTCGCCCCTCGCCTCTCACCTCTCGCCTCTCACCTCTCGCCTCGCGCCTTACTCCGAAACAATCCAGCGCGCGGCGTCCTTGGCAAAATAGGTGATGATCATATCCGCTCCGGCGCGGCGAATGGCGATCAGGCTTTCGAGCGCAGCGCGGCGCTCGTCGAGCCAGCCGAGTTGCGCCGCCGCCTTGATCATGGCATACTCGCCGCTCACCTGGTACGCCGCCAGCGGTAGATGGTAGCGCTGCCGCACTGCGCTGATAATGTCGAGATACGCGCCTGCCGGTTTGACCATGATCATATCGGCGCCCTCGGCGACATCGAGTTCGACCTCGCGCAACGCCTCACGCCCGTTCGCCGGATCCATCTGGTAGGCGCGGCGGTCGCCGAAGGCTGGAGCGGACTCGGCGGCTTCGCGGAACGGTCCGTAGAAGGCGGACGCGAACTTGGCGGCATACGATAGGATCGCAACCTGGGTGTGACCTGCAGCGTCGAGAGCAGCGCGAATGGCGGCGACCTGACCATCCATCATGGCGCTGGGAGCGACAATATCGGCGCCAGCGTCAGCATACGCCACTGCGCAACGCGCCAGGATCTCGAGTGTTGGATCGTTGAGCACATCGCCGCTGCCAGGCGTTTCCGCCAGGATGCCGCAGTGCCCATGACTGGTGTACTCGCACACGCACACATCCGCAATCACGGTCAACTGCGGGGTGCGCCGCTTGATAGCGCGGATCGCCTGCGGCACCGGACCTTCCGGGTCCCACCCGCTGCTGCCGGTCGGATCCTTGTGTGCAGGGATGCCGAACAGGAGAACAGCCGGTATCTGGAGTTCGGCGATTTCGTTGATCTCAGGGTCGAGTTGATCAACAGAAAGTTGGGCATATCCTGGCATCGAGCGGATCGGACGCACGAT
>JANWXL010000333.1 GCA_025055265.1 Roseiflexus sp. | reverse complement strand
GTCGCGCTCCTGTCGAACGATGGCGCAGAACCCTCAATCCTGCGTCGGACGCCAGACGCTGATCCGCCCGATGAACGTTTTCGCTTGCATCTTCTGCCGGAACACCTGGTTTTGCCCGCCGATCTATTTGGCGGACAGATCCGGCGCCTGGTTGAGGATATCATCGAGCGGATGCGCGCTGGTGAGCGGGTCGTCGTCGTGACGCCGCAGGCGGCGCGGTTGCAGGAGCTTGTCGCGGAAGGCGTGCAGCACAACATCGAAGCGGCGGTCGATCCATCGCTGTTCACCGCCATCCACGGCGCGCTTGATGCAGGATTTCGCTTACCTGCACTGCGCCTGACGCTCTACAGTGACAGCGAGATCTTCGGCTGGCGGCAGCGCCGGATCGTAACCGGGCAGCGCCGCCAACGCGAACGGAGCGTCGAGGACCGCGCAGCATTCCTGCGCGGGCTGAAACCGGGCGACTATGTGGTGCATATCGAGCATGGCATCGCCGTTTATGAAGGACTGGTGCGGCGCAGCGTCGGCGGCATCGAGCGCGACTACCTGAACCTGCGCTATGCCGAAGGCGACCGGCTCTACGTCCCGGTCGATCAGATCGATCGGGTTTCGCGGTATATCGGCGCTGGCGACGCCGAACCGCAACTCACCCGCCTCGGTACGCAGGACTGGGAGCGCGCCAAGCGCAAGGCGCGCGCCGCCGTGCAGGACCTGGCAGACGAGTTGATCAGTCTCTATGCGCAGCGTCAACTGGCGGAGGGGCACGCATTCAGCCCGGACACCGAGTGGCAGCGCGAACTCGAAGCCAGCTTCCCGTATGTCGAAACCCCTGATCAGCTCAAGGCGATCATTGACGTCAAGCGCGACATGGAACAGCCGCAGCCGATGGATCGCCTGATCTGCGGCGATGTCGGGTTCGGCAAGACGGAAGTGGCGCTGCGCGCGGCGTTCAAAGCTGTGCAGGACGGCAAGCAGGTGGCAGTGCTGGCGCCGACGACAGTGCTGGTGCAACAGCATTACGACACCTTCAGTCGACGCATGGCGGCGTTTCCGGTTCGGGTTGAGATGATTTCGCGCTTCCGTTCGGCGAAGGAACAGAGCGACATCGTGCAGCGCCTGGCGCGCGGCGAGATCGACATCATTATCGGCACGCATCGCCTGCTCTCAAAGGACGTGACCTTCAAAGACCTCGGATTGCTGGTGATTGATGAAGAGCAGCGGTTTGGCGTGCGTCACAAGGAACGCATCAAACAGTTGCGCACCAATGTGGATGTCATCACCCTGACGGCGACGCCGATCCCGCGCACGCTGCATATGGCGCTGGCAGGCATCCGCGACCTGAGCGTGATCGACACGCCGCCTGAGGATCGCATTCCGATCAAAACCTATGTTCTTCCCTATGACGAAAACCTGATTCGCGAAGCCATTCTGCGCGAACTCGACCGTGGCGGGCAGGTCTACTTCGTCCACAATCGGGTGCAGAGCATCTACTACGTCGCTGATCGGCTGCGTCAGTTGGTGCCGGAAGCCAGGATCGCCGTCGGGCACGGGCAGCTTGATGAGCGCGAGTTAGAGCGGGTGATGCTCGATTTCTTCACCGGCAAGGATGATGTGCTGGTTTGCACCACGATTATCGAGAGCGGGCTGGACGTGCCGAACGCCAACACGATTATCATCGACGATGCGACGAACTTTGGGCTGGCGCAGTTGTACCAGTTGCGCGGGCGGGTAGGGCGCAGCTCGCAACGCGCTTATGCGTATCTTTTCTATCGGTCGGAACGTCCCTCGACGCCGGAAGCGCAGGAGCGGCTCCAGGCGATCCAGGAGGCGACCGAACTCGGCGCCGGGTTCCGCATCGCTATGCGCGACCTCGAAATTCGGGGCGCGGGAAATCTGCTCGGTGCCGAGCAGAGCGGGCATATCGCGGCGGTGGGCTTCGATCTCTACTCGCGCCTGCTTGAGCAGGCGGTGCGCACGCTGAAACAACGGCTGATCGCCACAAACCTGATGACCGGCGCCGATGCGCAGCGCGCACCCGCGCCAGCGGTCGCAGCAGGGTCGACGCCTCCGCCTCGGCTGCCCAGACAACCGTCCGTCAAAGTTGATGAGAAGGTGCTGATCTCGCCGCTGGTCACGCTGGACCTGCCGCTCGACGCTTATCTGCCGGTCGATTACATCCCCGACGATCAAGTGCGTCTGGCAGTGTACCAGCGCATGGCGGAGGCGCAGACGCCGGAAGCGGTCAACGATCTGCGCCAGGAGCTGCGCGATCGCTTCGGCGAACTCCCGGAACCGGCGGAGCAGTTGCTCATCTGGCTGCGCATCAAGGCGCTGGCGCTGGCGGCTGGCGTCACGTCGGTAGTCACGACCGACGAGGAGTTCATTGTGCGGCTGCCGGAGGGCGTCGACGGATGGCGGGCGCGGCTGGAGCGTCGCTTTGCCCGCGCCAGGGGTGTCCGCATCGGTCCGCAGTTTGTGCGTATCGACCGGCGGGTGCACAATGCAGGCGGCGATCCAGCGTGGATCGAGGTGTTGTGCGACGTTTTGGGAGTGTTAGGGGTGAGGTGAGAGGTGAGAGGCAAGAGGCGACAGGTGCGAGGCGAGAGAGGTTGATTGTTGCAGGTTGCACGCTGCACGCTGGAAGGTGGCGCTCTCTGCACCCTCTGTACCTCAGTGGTTTTGGAATGCTGCGCCTCTGCGCCTTCGCCCGTTGGTGATGGACACGTCCCGCCCGCTCGCCAGCGGCGCGGACATTGCCAGGTTTGCTGGCGGCGCTCATCCGTCCTGCGCCTCCCACGGGACCATCTCCTTCATCCACAGGTCAGGAGTCAGGGCGTGGGAGTCGGCGAGGCGCCGGGCGTAGCCGACGGCGTCGGAGACGTGGTGAGCGTCGGCTCAGGCGTAGCGGAGGGGGATGCCGTTGTTGGCGATGGCGTTCCGGCGCCTGCTGAACCGGTGGTGGCGGTTGGCGTTACGTCGGGGGTTGTCGTTGCGGGTGTTGCTGTCGCAGGCGTTGCCGTTCCAGGAGTCGCCGTCACGGCTGAGGGAGTGACGGTTGCAGTGACCGTTACAACTGTCGGTGAGACAACCGGCGTGACGGTGACAGATGGAGTGGGGGTGACGGGTATCGCCGTTGGCGTTGCTGTGGGCGCCTCGGTCGGGGTCGCCGTCGGCGCCTCGGTCGGGGTCGCCGTTGGCAGTGGTGTTGGTGAGGGCCGGGGAGGTGGTGGAGGCGGCGGGATGAACACCGGCGCCTGCGTTGTTGGGACCGGAGTCGGCGGTTCGGGCGTTGGCGTATCGGTGGGGCGCGGCGTTGGCGTAAACGTTGGTGATGGCACAGGCGTCCAGGTTGGCGGCAGCGGCGGCGTTTCCGTCAGTTGCACAGTCACTGCCGGAGGCATTGGTTGCGTCTGACCAGAAGCGCCAAACACCCCTGCGCTGAAGAGCGCAACAATCAGCGCCACTACCAGGATGCCAGCACCGACGGGACCGACAACTGCCCAGCGCATGCCGCGTGGTTGGGAAATGCGCCGGGATGCTGCGGTGAGCGGCGGAACAACCGCCGATGGCGCCGACTCCTGTGCGCGGATCGGCGGAGCGCCGACCGGCGTTGGCGGAGCGGTGCGCACCATGTTGTTATCAGGCGATCGCGCATGCGGAGCAACGGCTGCCTGAGCGACTGTGGTTTGTGGTGATGCGAGGCGTGGCAGCGCCAGGTCGGCAAGGTCTTTCTGGGATGCCGGGAGGATGTCGTTGCGACGGGCGACGATGCGCAGCGCCTCGACAAAGGCGGCGCCGGTGCCAAAGCGCTGTTCGGGACGTTTGGCGAGTGCGCGCGCCAGCACCAGGTCGAGTTCCGGCGGCTCGCGCGGCGCCAGCGAAGAAGGCGGCGGCGGCGGCGACTGCACATGCGCCATGATCAACTGCGGCGTTGCGCCGGAAAATGGCACAACGCCGGTGATAATTTCGTAGGTGACAATCGCCAGTGAATAAAGATCGCTGCGCCCATCGACGCGTTGCGCCGACGCCTGCTCCGGCGAAATATATTCAGGCGTTCCCATGAAAATGCCAGTACGGGTCAGGCGCTCACCGTCCGGCGCCTGCGCGATGCCGAAGTCAGTCAGCAGAACGCGCCCCTCGATATCGATCAGAATATTGTGCGGCTTGACATCGCGGTGAACGGCGCCCTGCGCGTGGGCGTGGTCAAGGGCGTCGGCGATCGGAGCGATGATGCTGATCGCCATTGCCAGACCGAGCGCGCCGCGTTCGCGGATAATCGCGTGCAGCGTCCGTCCGCGAACGTATTCCATAGCGATGTATCGCAGACCATTGGCTTCGCCAATGTCGTACACAGTGACGATGTTCGGATGGCGGAGATTCGCAACCGTGACCGCCTCGCGTTCAAAGCGTCGCTCGAACTCAGGGTCAAGCGCCAGGTGCGGCGCCATCACCTTGAGCGCAACGGTGCGTTTGAGCGAGGTGTCGAATGCGCGGTACACGCGCGCCATACCGCCGCGCCCGATCTCTTCCTGCACCAGATAGCGGCCAAGGTGCTGACCAATGAGGCGGGTCATTCCTGCTCCTGCATCGCGTCGACGCCGATCCGCGACCTGTCATCCGCCCGTCTTGTCACCAGATAGTCGCAGATGATATAATTTCTTACAGCACCCGACGATTGTACCACATCGCGCGCCACCAAAGGAGATGGCGCCAGTGTGAAGGAAATTCGGAGGAAATTCATGCAGTCGGGACCCGTACCGATCCTGATTGTCCGGCGTCAGGACGCCGCAGCAATCCAGATCGAATGGGATCGTCCGATCCTGACCGTGGGTCGTGACCCCGCCAACGACATTGTGATCGAACATCCGCTCGCATCACGTCGCCACGCACGCTTCGAGCGCGACGAGAACGGGTATCTGATCCGTGATCTCGATAGCACGAATGGAACGTATGTCAACGGTGAGCGGATCGAAGGGGCGCACACGCTGCACAATCAGGATCATATCTGGGTTGCTGATGCCGAGATTGTGTTTAACGACCCCGAGGCTACCCAGAAGGGACCGTTGCCGCTGGAGATTCTCAAGCGCGTGCGCGCTCACGAAGAAGCGCTGCGCGTCGATAGCCGCGCCAAAGAAGTCTACATCCACGGCAAGCTGCTCGACCCGCCGCTGACGGTGAAGGAGTTTCAACTGCTCGAGTTGCTCTACACCCACAAGGGGCAGGTGCTGAGCAAAGACGAGATTGCCAGAAATGTGTGGGACTATGAAGTGTACGATTACAACGCTATCGATGCCCTCGTCTATCGCTTGCGCCAGCGGATCGAAGCCGACCCGGGCAACCCGCGCTTCGTGGTCACTGTTCGCGGGTTCGGGTATAAACTGATCACGCAACCAGACCAGGGGTGATGGGCGGACGGTCTGGCGAGCGCCATCTACGAACGCCGGATCCGCCGTCCTCGAAAGCGCAAACGCATGATCCATACCATCACCGCACCGCGCCGGTTACGCGGCGTCATCTCTCTCCCCGGCGATAAATCGATCTCACACCGTGCTGTGCTCCTGAACGCTGTGGCAACCGGCGAAGCCACGGTAACGAACTTCCTCGCTGGCGCTGATTGCCTTTCGACAATAGCGTGCGTTCAGGCGCTCGGCGTGCACGTCGAGCGTCACGCAGACACGGTCCGTGTCTATGGCGCAGGGTTGCGCAGTCTGCGTGAGCCGGTCGATGTGTTGAATTGCGGCAACTCTGGCACCACGCTGCGCCTGCTGGCAGGCATGCTGGCCGGGCAGGAAGGGTTGTTCGCCGTGTTGACCGGCGACGCCTCGCTCCGCTCACGACCACAGCGCCGAATCGTGGTCCCGCTGCGCGCGCTTGGCGCCAGCCTCGACGGGCGGGATCAGGGGGATCGCGCGCCGCTTGCCGTGCGCGGCGCCCGACTTCATGGCGGCGCCTATGAGCTGCCAATTGCCTCGGCGCAGGTCAAAAGCGCGCTACTGCTGGCGGCGCTGTTCGGTGATGGATCGCTTACACTGACCGGGCGCACGGACGGGCGCGATCACACTGAGCGGATGCTGGCGGCAATGGGATCAGCAATCATCGTTGATGGACCGACCATTCGCCTGACGCCGCCGGATCGTCCTGATACGTTGCAGCCGTTGTCACTCCGGGTTCCGGGCGATCCATCGTCGGCGGCATTCTGGTGGGTGGCGGCTGCGATCCATCCCGACGCCGAACTGACCACGACAGGCGTCTGCCTGAACCCGACGCGCACCGGCGCACTCGACGCACTCCGCGCGATGGGGGCGCAGATTGAGGTGACGAATCAACGCACCGAGGGTGGCGAGCCGGTGGGGGATGTAACTGTGCGTTCATCGCAGTTGCACGGCACAGTCATCGAAGGGGCGCTCATCCCGCGCCTGATCGACGAACTGCCGGTTCTGGCGCTTGCAGCTACCTGTGCCGGGGGTGAAACGATCATCCGCGATGCACAGGAACTGCGCGTGAAGGAAACCGACCGCATCGCCACTGTCGCTGCCGGTCTCTCTGCGCTTGGCGCAGCCGTGGAGCCGACGGAGGACGGCATGATCATTGCTGGCGGCGACAACCTGCGCGGCGCAACGCTCGACAGCCACGGCGACCACCGCCTGGCGATGACGTGGGCAATCGCCGGTCTCGTGGCAACGGGCGAAATCACCCTGCACGGCGCGGAAGCAGTAGAAGTGTCGTATCCAGAGTTCTGGCATGTGTTGAGGCAGATAGGCGAGTGAGGCAAGAGACGGAAGGTTGCAGGTCAAAGGTGGACAGGTAGGGGCGCGCCGGTGGCGCGCCCGTGCACCCTCACGTCCTTCGCTCCGCGGATCAAACAAATGAGAGGTTGCGTCTGACGCCCGTTTATACCCATTACATTGAAATCTACACGAGCAGCCTGGTTATCGCTGGCGCCTATGATCTCATGATCTACCGGCGCGTGAGCGATGCGATCAATGGCGAGCAGCGCCGCTATATCACGCTGCGCGATGCGATGATTGCGCCGCTGGGACACGCTCATACGACGCAGCGCCTGCCGCAGTTGCTGTGCGACCGGTCGGAAGCCGTGCTTGTCGCCACGCTGGCGGAGGCTGCGCCGCCGCCCGACTATCCGCTCGAAGAGCAGCGCCGCGAGGTTGTGCCGCTGACAGCCACGTTTTTCACCACGGCATTTGTGGTCCGCGGCAGGTATTACGCACGTCGGGGCTGGACCCTGGCTGAGGCGCTGGAGCGAAATACCGAGGATTTCCTGCCGCTCCGCGACGTTCAGATCTTCCCCATTGCCGGCGGTGCACCGATTATGCGCGACTTTGCGGCATTAGCGCACGCCAGAATCGTTGCGCTCTACCAGGTGACCGAACCGTCCGCGCCCCCGTCGCCTGCTCCTCCTGAACCGGCCGAACCTGCGCCTGTGTCGGGGGAGGGGTTAGAGGTTAGAGGTTAGGGGTTAGGGGTTAAGGGTTAGGGGTTAGAGCCGGGAGGCCTGGACGGAGAATCCAGCCTTCTCTGCATCGTCTCTAACCCTCTTGAAGCAGATTTTTCGAGCGACGCCTGTTCCGCGTTGCGACACTCCCGTTCCCTGTCGCTCAACATTGCGGCAGAAAATCTCGGACAACGCCCAGATACCGCTTGAATTGATCGCGGCGAATGCTGTGCCCGGCGCCGGGGATATGCGCAACCTGGAGATGCGGGATGAGCTGCTGCAATGTTCTCACGTTTGCCGGGGTCACTATCGCGCCACATGCTGGATCGCCGGTGATCAGGAGCGTCGGGCAGGTCACGCGTCGCAGAATGGTCTGCCAGTCAACCTCAGTCGGTGCGCCACGGTTGATGACATTGAGGCTCAGGCGATGCTTGGCATCAGCCCATGGACCGAGTTCCTCGTCGGACCATGCGGGCGTCGCAGCACGTTGAGCGGCGATCAACTCGTCGCGCGTCTGGCGCTTCAACTGCAAAACCCACGCGCGTATTCCCGCCCAGCGATCCTCGTCGGCAGCGGCAGCGCTCAGAGTGGCGCTCTCCCACCACGGCGGCGGATCTTCCAGCAGCAGGGCGCCAGCAAGGTCTGGACGGGTTCCCGCCAGCGTCAGCGCCGTGATTGCGCCCATCGAATGCCCCAGAATGGGGGGACGGTTGAGACCGAGCGCGGTGATCACTTCCGCGAGATCACCCGCGTGTTCGAGGGGTCCGTACCCTTGCTCTGGCGCATCGGAGCGACCGTGACCGCGCGCATCAACCATAACGATGTCGAATTGCGCCTCCAGCGCCCGCGCCACTGGCGTCCAGCACAGTCCATCATCGGAAAAGCCGTGCGCCAGCACGAGCGGCGGCTTTGCGCCGCCGGTGCGCGTATAGTGGATCGTCAACCCGTTGACCTCGACAGTGCCAGTATGCCAGGGGTTCATTGTCTCTTTCCTGTTGAGATGCAGGTGGCGACATCGCCGCGAAACCAGGCGACGATGATACCATATGCACGGAACTCGAGCATATGCGAACGGATGTGCTGAAAATGTTTGCCATGATAGACGCGAAAGCCTTGACGACTCGCGTGACGCGGCATGCATGGATTGGCGCGCCGGTGTGGGAAAAACGTGTGGGATAATGTGGGATAATGTGGGATATGTTTGGGATAGCCTGTGTAAATTCGTGAGTAACGATATGACCTGGCAGATCCGCCTTGCCCATCTCTATCCAGATCACATGAACATCTACGGCGATCGCGGCAATATGATTGCACTGCAACAGCGGTGTCGCTGGCGAGGAATTGCCTGCGAGGTGATTCCGGTCGGTCCTGGCGCAACGGTGGACTGGTCCGCGATCGACATCGCCTTCTTCGGCGGCGGGCAGGACAGCGGGCAGGCGCTGATCGCGGAGGATTTTCTGATGCGCCAGGGACCGGAGCTGCGCGCTGCGATCAACGATGGTCTCGTGATGCTGGCGATCTGCGGCGGGTATCAGTTGTTAGGACATTACTTTCTGACGCACAATGGACAACGACTGCCCGGCATTGGCGCGCTCGATGTGTACACGGTCGGCGGGAAGGAACGACTGATCGGCAATGTTGTGGCAGAGACGGACCCTGCCATCTTTGGCGCAGCATTCCGACTCGTCGGCTTTGAGAATCATTCCGGGCGAACATACCTGGGCGCAGGCGTTCGTCCGCTTGGGCGCGTGATCGTGGGGCGCGGCAACAATGGCGAGGACGGAACTGAAGGCGCCGTTTACCGCAACACCATCGGCTGCTACCTGCATGGCTCGTTACTGCCGAAGAACCCGCAACTCGCCGATCATCTGATTGCGACGGCGCTGCGACGACGGTACGGCGATACGGCGCGCCTTGAGCCGCTCGATGATGCGCTCGAACTGAGAGCGCAGCAGGTGATGGTCGAGCGAATGCTGCGTGTGAGACGCGGGAAGGCTTCCTCGTAGGAAGATCAACCAGACATCCAAATGAGATGTTGGCGCTGCCCCGCTGAGATCATGAAAGCCCTTTCGGGGTTTCCACGTTTTGAGCAAGGAGTTAGTTTTGTCGTCCATTGCCATTGGGCGACGCTCCTGCGCTGCGGATTGCAGACGCGGCGTGCTGATTGCCATACTGAACAAGGATGCTGAGCGCATCCTCGAGGATGGCAAACGTGCGAAACGCCCGCAGATCGACCCCAAGCATCACAACCGTCTGAGCAACCTCAGCGCGCAGACCAACCAACCATGACTCGGCGCCAAGCAACCGCACAGCCGCCGCAGTTTGCAGGAGCGCCTGCGTGGTCGATGTGTCAAGCAGAGGCACACCGGTCACGTCGAAGATAACCACCTTTGCGCGATGCTGATCGACTGCATGCAGCGCAACGCGGTTCAGGTCTTCCATACGGCGCGTGTCAAAGGCGCCGATCAGCGGCAGCACGAGTACACCGGGCAGCACCGGCAGGGCTGGTGCGCTCAGGGCGCGCACGGTTTCCTGAGATGTGCGCAACTCCTCAATTGTCTGCTGGAGTGAAGCGGTGCGTTCGGCAACCATCTGCTCGAGTGTGTCGCGCAATGCTTCCAG
>JANWXL010000310.1 GCA_025055265.1 Roseiflexus sp. | reverse complement strand
TGCGGTATGATGGCAGATACTGGCGTCCGATAAAAGTGTTCGATTGGACTGATGCATGAAAATTGTTCACGGTCTTCCGCAGCCGATCAACGAATTCCCAACCACCCTTACGATTGGCGCTTTCGACGGGGTGCATCGCGGGCATGCCCATCTGATCGGTACGACTGTTCAGCGCGCGCGCGCCTTTGGACGACAGGCGGCAGTGCTGACGTTTGATCCGCATCCCGATGTTATCGTGCGCCCTGGCAATGAGCGTCCGACGCTTACAACAATCGTCGAGCGCGCGGAATTGATCGCCGCGCTCGGTGTCGATCTGATGATCGTCATGCCATTCACGACCGAATTGATGGCGCTCACTGCACACGAGTTTATGGCGCGCGTCTGCGGCGCCGTGGCGCTCCGCGAACTCTGCATTGGCTGGGACTTCGCCCTGGGTCGCGGACGCGAGGGGAACGCCAGCCGCCTGGCAGCCATCGGTCAGACCTTCGGCTACACCGTCCATCGCGTCGAGCCGTTCCTGCTCGATGGCGAAACGGTCAGTTCGACGCGCATTCGCGCTGCGCTGAGTGCTGGCGATATTGCCGCCGCGAATCGGTTGCTCGGCTACCCCTACGGTCTGCGCGGTCCCATCGTCGAGGGCGACCGGCGCGGGCGCACGATTGGCTTTCCAACCGCCAATATCAACGTCGATCCGCGCCGCATGCTGCCAGCGCATGGCGTATACGTCTGTCGCGCTGCGCTCAACGGCGTCATCTACGGATCAGTGGCGAATGTCGGCGTGCGACCGACATTCGATGGAACACGGCGGACGGTTGAGGCGTATCTGCTCGACTTCAGCGACGAGGTCTACGGCGAAGAGTTGCGGCTGATGTTCCTGCACCGGCTGCGCGGCGAGCAAAAATTCGACGGCGTTGCGGCGCTGGTGGCGCAGATCAACCGCGACGTCGCCGCCGCGCGTGCGTGGTTGGCGGAGCACGAGATCAGTTGGGGCGAAGCTCACGGAACATGAGCGGTTATGATGCAGCCAGATATTGGGTAAACTTGTCGTGAAAGGTTCGATGGACAGACACGGCAAGTGTGCCGCTACGATGTCACATGTGAGAGGGCGTCATCATGCTGAGTCTAATCAATGTCGCTCAAACCCTCATCAGTAAGCAGAAGACGGATCTGAGCGAAATAGGTCGTCTTGATTATCAGCTATTCAAACGCTTTGAAAGTAAGTTCGTCATTCAACCCTCGCTTTCCCGTCTTCTCGTCAGTTTTCAGGCGAATAAAACCAGACCTGCGTACCGATGGTATAAGTTTAAGGAGGCATTCTCGGCATCTTTAATTGAATATTTGTTTTACAGATATGATATTACCAGTGGTAGAGTCCTGGACCCTTTCGCAGGCAGCGGAACGACTTTGTTTGCAGCGAGTGCGATGGGACTGGATGCAGACGGCATTGAATTATTGCCTATCGGTCAAGAAATTATTATGACTAAACAAATCCTGGATACCGAGTTTACGCCTGAAGACTTCGATAGACTGCGTTATTGGTCGGAAGCGAAGGTCTGGAAAAGTTCAGAAATAAGGACTCCTCTGCCAGAGTTGCGCATCACAAGAGGTGCATATTCTGAACAAACAAAAGAGTCTATCGAGAAATACATAGGCGCCTTGCAGCAAGAGAATAGCAGAGTGCGGGCTGTTCTACGCTTCGCCTTGCTCTGCATTCTAGAGTCTATTAGCTTTACTCGAAAGGATGGCCAATATCTTCGATGGGATTATCGATCTGGTCGCACGCAGGGCAAGAAGATTTTTGACAAAGGTGCGATTCCAGAGTTCGATCATGCTATTTGTGAAAAGATAAATGAAATCATAGCAGACACGTCGCCCGATTATCAAACGAGCTTTTTTTTCGCTGAAAAAGGTCAGGGACAGATTCGATTATACGATGGCTCGTGTCTTCGAATATTGCCTCAATTACCTGATTGCGCCTACGATGCTATTATGACCTCTCCTCCTTACTGCAATCGCTATGATTATACGCGCACATATGCGTTAGAGCTGGCGTTGCTGGGTATCAACGAACAAAGCTTATCGAGACTCCGCCAGGAAATGCTTAGTTGTACCGTAGAGAACCGTGCAAAAGACCTGTTGGGTATTAATCCGAAATGGGCATCGGCGCTAGCTGTTGCTGAAGAGCAAGAACTATTACGAGCCGTTCTGGAGTATCTGGAAGATCAAAAGACGCGGGGGATCTTGAACAATAATGGTATTCCCAGAATGGTCAAGGGTTATTTTTATGAGATGGCATGTGTCATCGCAGAATGTGCACGTGTTTTGAAACCGAATGCTCCGTTGCTGATGGTCAATGATAATGTTCGCTATGCTGGAGCAAGCATTTCGGTGGATATGATCCTCTCCGATATAGCAGAGAAGCTGGGCTTTTATACAGAAAGCATCCTTGTGCTGCCAGATGGTAAAGGGAACAGCAGTCAGCAAATGGGCGAACACGGACGTGAAGCGCTCCGCAAATGTGTTTATGTCTGGAGAAAAGCGTAATGTCCTTGCCTCCTTATCAGGAACATCTCAGATCCAGTGACGATCTCGTGACAAGCTACGAGGCGACACGCGCAGGGTTTGTCGCCCTTGCGCTCGAGAAGAATCGTCGCGCGACCCCTTATGTTGCCGAAGCACGAGCATTGCAAGTGACTGCGTCACAAGCAAAGACTCCTGCTGACCTGCGCACGATGCCTGGTATAGAGGCGGGTCTCCTTGCAGCAGCAGGGTTATCTGATAAGGCTCTCGTCCATCTTCAGCCAGAAGATAAGCAGGCGGCCATTGATGGTCTTATCGAGAATTTTCTTGAGCCGGCCGGTGAAAAGTTCGTCGAAGAACTGGTTTTCCGGTTTCTGCTAACACGAGGTGATGCGCTTGGCGGCTCGATGCGAAACATCGGCGGCGTTCTGGCGCAGCAAAAACTGACTCGGGCTATCATAGCCGCGCTGCGAATTGCTGGCAGCAGTTACAAATGGCAATATTCGAAGACGAAGCAGTGGATTGATATGAATGATAATGACCTGGACATTCAACTATCATCACGTGGATTGAGTTGGAAAAACAATGACGGGCCACGCACTCTGATTTATAACCTGGTCGTGCCTTTGGTTGGGAACAATGTGGACATGTGTTTGTTCAATCTCGATCCTGATACGCTTCAGGCTACAGAGTATAAATCTGCTAGCTCCTACATCGCTTTGGGTGAACTCAAAGGTGGCATAGATCCCGCAGGCGCAGATGAGCACTGGAAAACCGCACGAGCAGCTCTTGACCGTATCCGTGAGGCGTTCTCTAAAATGGGACATTCGCCGCACACATTCTTTATAGGTGCGGCAATCGAAAAGAGAATGGCAGGCGAGATATGGAAGCAATTAGAACAAGGGCTGCTGACCAATGCAGCCAATCTCAATAAAGATGACCAGGTCGCATCCATTTCCAGGTGGTTATGCACGCTATAAACGCTGGAGAAGTCAAAAAAGTTTGAATCACAACAGGCATCTGCTCCTTTGTGCCTTCGCACCTTTGTGTGAATTGGTATGGAAACGAGGCGTATTGCTTTCGGTTATCTGGATACTGCCCATGAATCTTATTGAAACCATCCGCATCGCCCTGAGCAGCCTGTCTGCCAATAAACTGCGCTCGGCGCTGACGATGCTCGGCATTATCATCGGCGTCGGCGCGGTGATTACGCTCCTCGCGCTCGGCGGCGCCATCCAGACGCTGGTGACGCGCGAGTTGCAAGGGTTAGGATCAAACCTGGTCTTCTTGTTCCCCGGCACCAATGACCCTGAGCAGAACCGGCGCGTGCCGCCGCGCCTGACGAACGAAGATGTCGCTGCGCTCGCCGACCCGCTTAACGTTCCGGCAGCCGCAGCCGTGACGCCGCAGTTGACCCGAGGGGCGCTGATCGTCTACTCTGGCGCCAGTTTCGATGGGCGTGTCGCAGGGGTGACGCCAAACTACCCACAGGTGCGCAACGCCAGGGTGGTCAGCGGGCGATTCTTCGATCAGACCGAACTCGATCTGCGCTCGCGCGTGGCGGTCATTGGCGCGGACGTGCGCACCTCGCTCTTTCCCAACGAAGACCCGATCGGCAAACGCATTCGCATCAATGATGTCAGTTTCGAGGTGATTGGCGAAATGGCGCCGCGCGGCGGCAACTTCGGTCCGAGTGAAGATAACCTGGTGTTCGTGCCGATCACGACGGCGCAGACGCGCCTGTTCCCGCCGCCGCCAGGCGTGGTGAACCGGATCGAGGTGAGCGTGGTGTACATCCAGGCGGTCGATGAGCGTCGCATTGATGATGTGATTGATCAGGTGACGGATGTGCTGCGCCGTCGCAATGGGTTGACCTATCAGGACAACAACTTCACGATTGTCACGCAGCAGGACCTGATCGCTTCGTTTGGCACGATTACAGGCGCATTGACCGCTTTTCTCGGCGCCATTGCGGCGATCTCGCTGCTGGTCGGCGGGATTGGCATTATGAACATTATGCTTGTCTCGGTGACGGAGCGTACCCGCGAAATTGGGCTGCGCAAAGCGGTCGGCGCGCGACGACGCGATATCCGCTTTCAGTTCGTTGTCGAAGCGACAACGCTGAGTCTGCTCGGCGGGTTGCTCGGCATCGCCCTCGGCTATGCGCTCTCGGCGCTGGGAACGGCGCTGTTGCAAGGCGTGGCGGAAGGCGCCGAGGCGCGGGTGCAACTCGATGCCATCCTGCTCGCCACGCTGACGTCGATCGCGGTCGGATTGATCTTTGGCATCTATCCCGCTATTCGCGCTTCGCGTCTCAACCCGATTGATGCGCTAAGGTATGAGTAGTGAGAGGTGAGAGGCAAGAGGCGAGAGGCATGAGGTGTGAGGTGCGAGGGGCGAGGGGCGAGGCGTGAGGCGCGCAGCACGAGGCGAGAGGGGCGAGGCGTGAGGCGAGAGGGGTGAGGCGTGAGGCGTGAGGCAAGCGGCGCGAGGGGCGAGGGGAGAGGCGAGAGAGGCGAGGGGCGAGGCAAGAGGGGCGAGGGGCGAGGCGAGAGGCGAGAGGCGGAGAGGCGAGAGAGAGGAGGCGCGCGACGGTACGAGGCATCTGGCGCAGGCTCCATGCCGGGTGCGGCGCTGGCATTCGTTTCTTCGCTTCCATATTCGTTGACAGCGCGCGGCGCGAGACATCCGGCGCCAGCCTAACGCTCGGTGCAGCCGCGACATTCGTTTATTTGCTTCCATATTCGTTGACAGCGCGCGACATAAGGCGCATAGCACGAGGCATCCGATACAGGCTCCATGCGGTGCGGCGTCAGCATTCGTTTCTTCGCTTCCGCAGTCGTTGACAGCGCGCAGCACGAGGCATCCGGCGCCAGCTCCACGCCGGGTGCGCCCGCGACATTCGTTTATTCGCGTCCCCTATTCGCTGACCGATGACGAGCGCGCGCGACAAAAGCGCGCAATAGCGAAGTCGACATTCGTTTATTCGCTTCCATATTCGTTGACAGCGCGCGACGGTACGAGGCATCTGGCGCAGGCTCCACGCCGGGTGCGGCGTCAGCATTCGTTTCTTCGCTTCCGCATTCGTTGACCGAGAGCGAGCGCGCGCGACAAAAGCGCGCAATAGCGAAGTCGGCATTCGTTTATTCGCTTCCATATTCGTTGACAGCGCGCGACGGTACGAGGCATCTAGCGCAGGCTCCACGCCGGGTGCGGCGTCAGCATTCGTTTCTTCGCTTCGCATTCGCTGACCGATGGCAAAAGCGCGCAATAGCGAAGTCGGCATTCGTTTATTCGCTTCCATATTCGTTGACAGCGCGCGGCACAAGGCATCCGGCGCCAGCCCAACGCCCGGTGCAGCCGCGACATTCGTTTCTTCGCTTCCGCATTCGTTGACAGCGCGCGACATAAGGCGCGCAGCATGGGGCATCTAGCGCAGGCTCCACGCCGGGTGCGGCGTCAGCATTCGTTTCTTCGCTTCCACATTCGTTGACAGCGCGCAGCGCGAGGGTGTGCGGTGAGTGAAGAGTGGTGACAACAACTTCGCACACTCATCCCCCCACCCGTACCAACACCACCGTCTCCTCATTTGCATACACCTCGCGCCATTGGTCAGGACGGGCGCGAACATACTCCAGCAGGGGCTTCTGTTCTTCGACGCTCAACATCATGCTGTCGATGGCGTATTTCGTCAGCAGCACCTCAACATCGGCGCCCTGACCGAGCAAAATGTAGTCGCGCCACTGGTCGTAGGGGTACAACTCAATCCGCGGGTCGATGAAAACTTTCTGATCTGGCGCTGCCCAGATCAGGTATGAACCGTAACTCATCGCGTGAAACAGGCGCTGCGGGCGCTGCGGCAGTTCCTGAAGGGCCCGCGTCGCCTCAACCGGCGTGCCCTTCGCCAGGAGCGCGCCGACTTCTGGCGGCAGCAGCGCAGGTTTGATCCACGGTGAGCCGATCAGCAACAGAACCGCCAGCAGACCAATGAGCGCGGCATTCATCGCTGGAACCCCCTGAAACCGGCGGGGGGACGGCGGCGGCAGCAATGTCGCCGCCTGCGTCGCCAGAAGCGGCGTCGCCACGAACCCAAGCCAGACGATGTTGCGCGTGGCGCCGAGCGCCAGCCACAAGAATGCGCCAAGTAACAGCAGATCGGTGAGGTCGGGTCTGGAGCGCGCGTAGATAAGAACCAGCGCGGTCACAATCACAAACAGGAAGAAGATCGCGCCATTGATGTCGCGGATGGTCGGCGGCGACCATTCCGTGACGAGGTCGGTGACCTGACTGCTGCCGAGCAGATTGGTCACGTACCCCAGCACCTCAACGCCGCGCGGGTTGAGGAGCGTTGCGACAGCCGTCGCCGCTCCCCAAACGAGGAGCGACGTGTCGAACGCCTTTGTGAATGTTCCCTGATCACGCCAGCGCCTGATCGCTTCGCCCGCGAACATGATGCTGATCAGCGCAAAACCCAGCACGAATGAACCGTGCATATTCACCCACAGCGCCATGAGAAGCGGCAGCAGCCAGAGGCGGCGCGCCGTGCCGAAGCGATACTCGGTGAGTACCGTCAGAAATCCGGCGAACAGCGGGAATACATACGTTTGCGGGCGTACCGTCCAGTTATCGAACGAGAGCGGCAGCGTTGCCAGCAGCAGGATTGCAGCGCACATGCGCACCCGGTTGGTGCGGAGGATGCAGAGGCGCAGCAGCAACCCATACGCCAGGGTCAGCACCAGCGCCTGTACGATGATAATGAGCGGCAACCCGCCGATCTGATGCAATAGCGCCATGAGGAGTTGCGCCAGCCATCCCTGGTTGAAGAACGGCTCGCCAGTGCGCGTGTAGGAGAACATGTCAACCTGCGGGATCGTTCCAGTTTCCAGAATGATGCGCCCGGTCGCCATATGCCACCAGAAGTCGTGCGGCGGAATAGGGGTCAGCAGCGGACGCAGCGCAATCAGCATCAGCGCTGCGGTGATATAGACCTGATCGAGCGTCGGGCGCAGGCGCGTCTGTCGTTCCGCAACCGATTCCAGCGTCGAAGTCGAAGGCATGGTCAATCAATTACCTTTCACGACGATACACAATCGAGAAGCGATCTTCGTATTCCACAACCCAATCGGGATCGCTGGCGAGCGCAGCGACGAGCGGCGCCTGTCGAAATCGGCTGAGCAGCGCGCGATCAATGTCATATCGCTCGATAAGCATTGTATAATTGCGCGCCTCGCTGAGGGCGAGGTAATCCTCCCACAGCGCCAGCGGGTAGAGTTCGACGCGCGTATCGACAAACACTCGCGGTTCGGGAAGCGCCCAGATCAGGTACGAACCATACGCCATGTCATTGAACAGCCTCCCGCCGGGGTGATCGCGCAGGTACGCCGCCGCACCAACTGGTGTGTCGGCGCTGTAGAGCAGCGGCGCGCCAGGGACATCAGCGAACAGATCGCGGTATGGCGCCGGTAGCGCGAGCAGTGGCTTGAACGGAGGTTGGAGCGCCACTACTCCGGCAACCAGCGCGAGCGCAACAACACCAGCAAATGGATCGCTGCGTTGCGGGACCGGGCGCGCTGTGGGGCGCGCCAGGCATTGCGCCAGCATCGGCATTGCCAGCATGCCAAACCAGACCACATGGCGCGCGCCGCTCCATGCCAGCCAGAGAAACGCGCAGAGCAGCAGCGTATCGGTCAGGTTCAGGCGACGACGACCCAACGCCAGCGCTGCTATCAGCGCCAGAGTCGCAAGGAAGAACACCTGTCCCGCCAGTGTTCTCGTTGTTGGTGGTTGCCACTCGTTGACCAGCCCCTGGACCGGCGGGTTGGTCAGGAGTGAACCCACGTATGCAGATATTTGTATGCCTGCAGGATTGATGACAATCGCTGCCAGCGTTGCGACCGCAGTGGCACCAAGCGCCCCCAGCCGCTGCAGGTCGGGCGCATCCGGTTGGCGCAGCAATGTTCGCAATCCTTCGCCGATGCAGTACAGTGCAAGCAGCGCCAGCCCCAGGACAAACGAGCCATGCGCATTGACCCAAAAGACCATTAGCGGCGGAAGCGCCAGGAGCGCGCGCCATCCAGCCTGCCGCGCTGCATAGGCGCCGAGAATGATGACATACGCCATAAACGGCGCCCATGCCCAGTTCTGTGGTCGCGTCGTCAGATTGTTGATCGTCATCGCCCCGGCAAGGAAGACCGCCAGCCCCGCCAGACGCCAGGAACCGCTGCGCCGCCAGGCATCGATCAACAACAGCGCAAACGCGAGCGTTCCCAGGAGGTTGCGCGCCAGCACCGGACCCTGCAAACCGGCGAGAAGGTACGTCTGGTAAAACAGCCAGTCGCCGAGCCAGGCAGCGTAGACGAAGGGCTGATCGGTCGGAACCGTCCAGGCGAACATATTCGTGCGCGGCACGCCAGACTCAGCGACGATCTGCCCAATCCGCAGATGCCACCAGAAATCGTGCGGATCGGTAGGGGCGAGTGCGATGAGCGCTGCGATGACTGCTAGAGGGATCAGGCCGTAGAGGTGCGCAAGTGAGGGCGACAGCACCTGGCGGATACGTTGAGGAACTGCGGCGTTGGTTGTATTCATTGCCATTTTGCTACACTCTTGCGCCACGATTGTGATCGCAGCGCTCACAGTATGATGAGTATAATAGACTGGCGTCGGCAGAGCAACTGCGCTGGCTCTGGTTCACTGTGCATCAATAAGGAGATCCCATGACATTGCTGCAACCTGTCACGCAACAACAGACGGTCACAGATGTCGCGCTCGCTGACTGTACGGTTGTCATCCCCACATACAACGAGCGCGAAAACATCGCTGAACTCATCCAGCGCATTCTGGAAATGTCGCGCTTTCGCGTGCTGGTGGTTGATGACAACTCGCCCGACGGCACTGCTGCGGTTGTTGCTGAACTGGCTGCCGACGAACCGCGCGTCGGGCTGCTGCTCCGTCCGGAGAAACGTGGGCTGGGCAGCGCCTATGTCGCAGGATTCCGGCGCGCGCTCGCAGAGGGTGCAGCGTTTATCTGCGAGATGGATGCCGACTTTTCCCACGATCCCTCCTATCTGCCACAGTTGCTGGCGGCTGCCGAAACGCGCTACGACCTGGCGCTCGGTTCACGCTACGTTCCTGGCGGGGGCACAACCGACTGGGGAATCATCCGGCAGTTGATCAGTCGCGGCGGTAACCTGTATGCTCGCGCCATCCTTGGATTGCCAGTGATGGATGCAACCGGCGGCTTTCGCTGCTATCGACGGCGCGTGCTGGAAACCATCAACCTGGACGACATCCAGTCGAACGGTTACGCCTTTCAGATCGAACTGGTATACCGCACAATGCGTGCAGGTTTTCGCATTGGCGAACTGCCGATCATCTTTCCTGACCGGCGGGTAGGGCGCTCGAAGATGTCGCGGCGCATCGTGCTCGAAGCGCTGATCAACGTCTGGCGTCTCCGACTCCGCAACCTGTGAGCGCCAGATGCGCGAGTGGTATATAATATCCCGCGAATGACGATAGATCAGGGAGGTCGCCACGCCGATGACTGACGCTCCGCCGTCCCTCAAAGAACTCTACGATAAAGCCAACGCCGATCTGGAAAAAGCGCGTCGCGAACTGAACGAGATCGAGGCGCTCCTGCGGCAGACCTCAAATGAAGTCGAAAAGTTGCAGCAGCGCGAATTGACAGTCTCGAACCGTTTGCGCGATCTGGATGTCAACGTTGATCGCTACAGCAAGGCTGACATTAAGAATTTTTATGCATCTGCCCAGGAAGTGCAGATGCGTCTTCTGACCATGCGGAGCCAGCTCGAGCAGCTCCAGTATCGTCAGCAGGCGACCAAACAACGTCAGAGTCTGTTGTTCGAGCTGGTCACTGCCCTTGAACCCTTCCTTGGCGCCGCCACACCTGCTGGCAACACCGGGGGTATAGTAGGAAGCGACCAGTTGATCGCCGACATTATCCAGGCGCAGGAGAAAGAGCGTTTGCGCATCTCGCTGCAGATGCACGATGGTCCTGCCCAGTCGATGAGCAACCTGGTGCTTCGCGCCGAAATCTGCCAGCGGCTGCTCGACCGTGACCCCGAAATGGCGCGCGCCGAACTGAGCGCGCTCAAAAACGCCATCAACGCCACCCTCCAGGATACGCGCCGTTTCATCTTCGATCTGCGCCCGATGATCCTTGACGATCTCGGGCTGGCGCCGACCCTGCGCCGGTATGTGCAGCAGGTCAGTGAGAAGAACAAACTCGAAATCAACCTGATGGTGCAGAACCTGGATATGCGGCTGCCTTCCCACTACGAAGTCGCCATCTTTCGCTTCATCCAGGAAGCGCTCAATAACGTCATCAAGCATGCCAACGCCTCGCAGGCGCGGGTGCTGGTCAGCGTCCGCGACGATCTCGGCGGGACGCGCATGATTCACGTCTCGGTCGAAGATGATGGCAGCGGATTCCATGTCAGCGAGGTGCTGTCCGATGAGAGCGGACGGCGCAATATGGGCATCGCCACGCTGCGCCAGCAGGTCGAAACGCTTCTCCGCGGCGAATTCGGCATCGAAAGCGCCATTGGGCGCGGCACACGCGTCGAGGCGCTTATTCCGTTGCCTGTGGGTTAGGGGTTAGGGGTTAAGGGTTAAGGGTTAAGTTCATTGATCTCATTGCCCTAACCCCTAACCCCTAACCCCTAACTCCTAACCCCTAACCCCTAACTCCTAACCCCTAACCCCTAACTCCTAACCCCTAACCCCTAACCCCTAACCCATAACATCTATCATCGTACCGCCCAAAAGTCCTACCAGTTCAGTAAGAAAGTATTCACACAGTACCGTCTTTTTTTGGGACTGATTGCCTATTGAGAACCGGAGATTGCATGTCTATACTGTAGTCGTGGTTCATTTAGTTCTACCCACATTCAAGGAGGCTCTCGCAATGGTTCGCAGCTTTTTCGCCAAGGAAGAAGGTCAGGGTCTGGTTGAGTACGCGCTGATCCTCGTGCTGATCGCCATCGTCGTCATCGGTATCCTCACCCTGCTCGGCAACCGCGTCAGCCAGGTCTTCAGCCAGATCAACAGCGGTCTGAGCCGCTAAGTCGCAGTTCGTTCACGTCGGATGATCACCCCCCTGGATAACCCAGGGGGGTGATTGTTTTGTATCACTCAGCCAGGATCGCCGCCAGCGCCGCCTCTGTGTCGGCGAGGTTGGGGAGCGCGGCATCGGGTGCGTGGGCGCGCAGTTCTTCAACGCCGAACGGACCGGTTGCAACCGCCACGGCGCGTGCGCCAACCGCGCGTGCGCAGGCGATGTCATTCGGCGTGTCCCCGATCACCACGATGTCGGCATTAGCGAAGGCGCGCCCATAGCGCTGTGCAGCGCGTGAAGCCGCGATTGGCGGGAGATCGACCCGGCGCGGACTATCACTGCCATACGCGCCGCTGTCAAAGTCAAAGAATTTCGCCAGTCCCATCAGATCAAGCTTAAGCCGCGCAATCGGCGCGAGGTTGCCCGTCAGCAGCGATTGCACGACACCCTTCGCGCGCAGACGCTGCAGAACATCAACTACCCCCTCGAGCACGCGCCCGCGTGTGCGAAACACGTCTGCCCACTCGTTGAGGATAGCGAGGTACGTGGCGGTAAATACGTCCAGTTGACCGAGCAATTCCTCTGCTGGCCGGTCGGGAAACGTTTCGAGGATGATCTGCTGATCGGTTTTTCCAGCGTAGGCGCGCCGCTCATTGTCGGATGGACGACCATACACGCGCGTCATGGCGGCGCGCATTGCTTCGCCAGCGACGCCGCCGCTGTACAGCAGAGTGCCGTCAATATCCCACAGGATCAATTTGTGCATCATTGTAGTTGTTGTGATGGTTGATACCGCGGCGCAGGCGGCGCGGGCGGGATCGGGTCGAGTCCAAGCACTGGCGCGAGCGGACCGACCAATCGATCCACCAGCCACCCCAGACGCTGGAACTGCGGACCGAGTTCCGTGTCCTTGAGCGGAATCTCGACCGGTACGTTGAGGCGTACCGGAATAGTCACATCATCAAGCGGAATGTCCATCTTGAGCGCGATTCGCAGCGGTGTGCCTGCGGGAAGCGTCAGGCGGATATTGTTGGCGCGCAGCCGGTTGCCATTCCCGAGATCGATGTCAGCTCCGGTTAACTGGAGCGGCACCGGTTCAACCAGCGTCACCGTCGTCTGCTGGTCGACCGGGACAACCACGCCAGCGTCTTTCAGCGGCAGCGGTTGATCGAGCGGGATAGTTGTGCGGATTGTGGCGCCCTGCAGACCAGCGACAATGCTGCGCAGTTCGGCGACATTATCGGCGGCGAATCCCTGCCCGAGCGCAGCGGTCGATGCAATCTGCTGCCGCCACTGAATGATGAACCCGACCAGCAACAGCACGATCGTCAGGAGGACGATGTTGATGACGAACGACGTTACAATCAACGCCTTCCAGAATGGCGTCAGCCGCGATCCGCGCTGTGGGCTTCTGCTATTCGCCTGTGCCTGCGTCTGATTGCGCGACCAGCCCGGCAAAGGCGTTGAGCGCTGGCGCGGCGCCAGTGATGTCGATGAGGTATTCGACGACTGAAGGTCGGATGTGGCGCGACGGGTCTGCGTATCAGCCATCTGGAAGCCTCCTTTGTGTGCAAGATGGTGACGGTGGCGCAAACGCATACCGTCGCCAGTATATACCACCGAGTGTGGTAAAGCAAGACTCTCCCATCTACTTTTTCTTGACCAGTTTCCAGCAGTTGTATCCGCTGCGGATTCGTCGGTATCGTAGCGAGTCAAGCGCTGAGCGTGCGATGAACAGACCATACCCGCTTTCCGGTAGCGTGGCAATGTTAACGTTGTCGTCAGGCGCATCGGGAGTAGAAGATGAAGGTTCGTAGGGCGAGCCCCAATCAATCAGGAGCGCTTCGACGCGATCAGGAAAAAGACGCAGTCGTACCCATAACGGTCGCTCAATTGCATCAGGCGGATAAGCATGACGCAACCCGTTTGCCGCCACTTCTGCCAGCGCCGTTGTAAAGAGGTGTCGCCACGTCTCGGAGGGCAGTTGATACATGGAAGCAGCGTTGCTCCAGAAGCGTTCGATCATATCGTGGATCGCATCGAGCCCCTCATTCTGCGTCTGTGTGGCAACATAGGCTTCAATCAGCAGCAATCTGGGAGTAGCCAGCGCGCGCCTCCTCGATCGTCTCGTAAGGTCGCAATACCCGCTCCAGCATGGTCAGGTTGAGCAACGTGCGCACCTGATTGTTCGCGCGTGCAATCCGCAGGTCGCCGCCTGCCTGCCGCGCAGCCTTCAGCCCGCTGATCAACGCGCCAAGCCCGGAGCTATCCACGAAACTCACACGATCCAGATCGAAGATCAATCGCCGGTGACCGCTTGCGATCAGTTCAGCCAGTTCCTGTTTGACCTCCGTCGCTGTCAACAGGTCGAGGCGACCGTCCATTCGCACAACGGTGATCCCGTCATCACCGGTTTCGCTCTGAAGCGCCATAGTATGCTCCCAATCGAGCGGGTCTCAGACCCGCCCGTACTGTCGTCGTCCAGTGGCGTTGGGGCGGGTCCGAGATTCGTCCATACAGAATAGCGCCCGTGAGTCGGAGTTACGCTACTGCCGCTGCCATCGGTCGTTCCTGCTCTTCTGGTTGATAGAGCGCCGCGTCGATAACGACGCTCAACATAAGCACATCATACCCGATCCAGAAGACATTGACCAGTGTTGGAACGCCGTCTGTCTGAACGCCAAGCGCAAGGCGCGCCAGCCCCCAGATCGCCGAGAGCGCCAGCAGCGCCATAGTAATAACCTGGATGCGAACCAGACGCAATTGTCCCCAGATATGTACGACTCCCTGGCGCACCTTGGGCGTTACAACGAATCCCAGCGGTCGTCCGGCGTAGACGTTGCCGATGGCGCTGAACACCGCCTGAATCCAGAGCGGAAAGAGCGCCAGGCTGTACTGGCGTCCGCGCCAGGTTGCCCGCTTCCAGCCCGCAACGGCGAAGACCAGTTCGTTCGTCAGCAGATACGGAACGAGCCGCCAGAAGAACTC
>JANWXL010000213.1 GCA_025055265.1 Roseiflexus sp. | reverse complement strand
GAAGGAGCGGTTCAGGGATGGCTGAACAGTCCGGGCCATCGCGCCAATCTGCTCGATCCCGTCTCCCGCGAGGTCGGGCTGGGATACTACCGCCGCTCCAGCGACGGACGCGGCTACATCGCCCAGAAGTTTGGCATGGATTCGGTCTATGCGCCGGTCATCATCGAAAACGAAGCCCTGTCAACACCCACGTCCCATGTCAATCTCTACATCCACAATCGCGCATCGCAGAATGGCTTTGCGGGACTGGGTCCGGCAACGCAGATGATGATCAGCGATGACCCCTGCTTTGCTGACGGTGTGTGGATGCCATTCTCCAACGAGACGATCTGGAGCCTGGAGGACGGGCAGGGTTGGCGAACCGTCTACGTCAAAACCCGCGACCCGCTCAACCGCACCGCAACTGTGAGCGACACCATCTATCTGGGGGAAGCAGTTCCGCTCCAGGAGCTCAATGACGCGCACCTGAGCACGACACAGCCGTCTGTAACACTGTACCGTCTGGATCGGAGCGGATGGCCGCTGGTACAGTTGAGCCTGGGATGGATCGCCGATGATACGTACCCGACGTTTGGCAAGTTATGGGGGAACGGCGAGCGCGTCATTGACCCGGACGCCTGGGGCGGTACGGCGTACCGGCTTGCAACAGGCGCTGGCGAGACGTCCGCATGGGTATGGGACACCTTGTTCTTCAAGGATACGCCGATGATTGCCTATTTCCGCGTCAAAGTCGGCAGTAATGCATCGAGCGGCGAAGTGGCGCGGCTGACGGTCAAAGGCGGGGGGACGGAGTACGGTCCATTGCGACTGAGAGGCGCCGATTTTGCAGCGCCCAACCGGTACCAGGAATTCGCGCTGCCATTCATGTTTCACTCAAAACCTGACGAACCCTTCCTGATCTTCCAATTCCGGCGCAGCGGCGCAACTGATGTGTTCATCGATGCGGTCACCATTTTCAGCACGTCGCAACCGGCGACCTCGCCGCTGGTCTGGTCCGTTCCGGGGGGCAACTACCGCGGGCAGGGGGTGTGGGTGCGCTTCACGGATGGCGTGCGTTTCTCCGAGATCATGGAAGCAGCGACAACGCCTGATCGCCTGAGCGTCGCGCCGAAGCGGCTGAGGCTCCTGGCGCAACGCGATGGATCACCGCCGTTGCCGGCGCAACTGAATGTTGTTGCGATCTGTGCGCCTCCCGGCTGGCAGGCGACGCAGGATGTTCCCTGGCTCCAGACCGAAATCGTCGGCAGTATGGTCCGGGTCAGCGCTAACCAGTCTGGATTGAACAACGGCGTCTACATTGGCAACGTCGTCATCTCAGCGCCCCACATTAGCGGCATCGCCCCCGTTATCGTGCCGGTCGAACTCATTGTCGTTGATCGTCTATACTCCGTCCAACTGCCGCTGATCGCCAGAAACTGATTACACCTTCGTCAGTTCTCGACTCTCAGTTCCCGTAACCCCTAACCCCTAACCCCTAACCTCATGCCCGCTCCGCATCGTCCACCTGCGTCTCCGCCGTCTCGGCGGTCTCGATGGCGCTATCGAGGTGCGACATATCATTAACTGTGAGAATATGCCAGTCATTCGCCACGCAGGCAACGACCGACAATGATGTGTTCCCGACGTGCAGCGGGCGCGGCAACACGCCGACTTTATCGCGCGCCGCGTGAAGCAGCAGCGCGCGCGCGGGACCGCCGTGCGTCACCAGGGCGATGGTCTGTCCCGGTCGTTCGCGCACCAGATGCTCGACAGCGCCAACGACACGGTCATACAGTTGACCAAAGGTTTCACCGCTGCCGCCGCGCGGGACGTCTTCCCCGGAATGCAACCGTTCCCATAGATCGTGATACTGAGTGATGACCTCATCACGGGTCAGTCCGCTCCACGCGCCGACATCGATCTCGCGCAGCGCGGGAAGCGGTGCAGGAATGAGGTTCAGTCTGTCGGCGATCAACGTCGCGGTTTCCCATGCCCGCAGTAGATCGCTGCTGTAGATCGCATCGAAACGGATGCGTCGCCGGTGCAGATGCCCGGCAAGACGCTGCGCCTGCGCCCGTCCTGTATCGTTGAGCGGAATATCCGCCTTGCCCTGCCAGCGCCCCTGCAGATTCCAATCGGTCTGACCGTGCCGGATGATGTAGAAGGTGGTCATCGCGTTTTTATATCCTCCATATGCTCATCAGGCGCGCGCAGCGTCGTCTGGCGTCCGCCTGTCTCATGAGAGATTATATATGCACGTAGAGGATAAGAAAATCATGACCGCCAATCAGGATGCCCAGACGCTCCTCCATCCCCTCGTTGGCTATACAATGCCCGCGTGTCTGAGAGATCCACGCGCCCGGCGGCCAATGGTTTTTGAAAAATGATTCCGCTCTCCGCCCGCTCGCCCGGCGCCTAAAGTCGCGGGCTACGGTTGCGAAGCCCGCCTGCGCGGGCTCGATCCGGCAATACCGAATTATGCGCTCAAACTCCATAAGCCGCAGGCTACGGTTGCAAAGCCTGCCTTCGCAGGCTTTACCGGACTTAATGATGTTCATAAGTCCTTGTTGAGACCGTGAAAGCTCCTCTGGGGCTTCTACGTCCTGAGCGAGGGCTTTAGCCCGCAGCTTAGAGGACGCGCGGCCTGGCAGCGCAGGTTTACCGGATTCATTATCCTCATTAGCCCACACCCCAGAGGACGCGCGACGTGACAGCGCAAGCGTACCGGATCATTCATCGTTCATCCTGCGCACTATGCCGGCGCTTCCCCGTTACGCTCCCACTGAAGCCATCATCGACAGGCAGACGCGCAGCAACGAGGACATCTTGCACGCTGCTATGACACATTTGCACGTACATCCAGCGCTCCATCCTTCTGAGTAGCTATCAGACGCGCATAGGCGCCGCCGCGCGCCAGCAGTTCTTCGTGCGTGCCAGTCTCTGCCACACGTCCCTGATCGAGGACCACAATGCGATCAGCGCTGCGGATCGTCGAGAGCCGATGTGCAATGATCAGCGTCGTGCGGTCGGCGCGGAGGCGCGCCATTGCCTGCTGTAATGCCCGCTCGTTTTCGCCGTCCAGATTCGACGCCGCTTCGTCCATCACCAGAATTGGCGCGTTCTTGAGGAAAGCGCGGGCGATTGCCAGCCGTTGCCGCTGCCCGCCGGACAACTGCACGCCGCGCTCGCCGGCACACGTGTCGTACCCGTGCGGCAGCGCGATGATGAATTCGTGCGCCTGCGCCAGCCGCGCCGCCGCTTCCACCTCGACGTCGCTGGCGTCAGGTCGTCCCAGGCGAATGTTCTCGCGGATGCTCGTGTTGAACAGGTAAACATCCTGGGGCACGAAACTGATCAGTTCGCGGAGCGTCGCCTGTGGCAGACAGCGAATATCATGTCCGCCAATCGTGATCCGTCCGCCGGTTACATCCCAGAAGCGCAGCAGCAGACTGGCGCACGTGCTCTTGCCCGCGCCCGAATGCCCGACCAGCGCAACCGTCTCACCCGGCTGCACCTCGAAACTGACAGCGCACAGCGCATCAGGCAGGTCCGGCGCGTAGCGGAAGGAGACATTCTCAAAGCGCACATGCGGCGCGATTGGCTCTGCGGTCGCCGTTGTGACGCGATCCGTGACCGGTGGCGGCTGATTGAGGATGGCGAACAATCGTCCGGCAGCCGCGCCGATCACGCCGATCTGCCCGCCCATCTCAAC
>JANWXL010000168.1 GCA_025055265.1 Roseiflexus sp. | reverse complement strand
ACCTCGCTGATTGATCGGACGATCTTCGTTCTCTGGCGTGCGATGCTGACGGCTGCGCCCGCTGGGGCGGTGATCTGGCTGCTGGCGAACATCCGGTTCGGCGATGCCAGCCTGGCGGTCGCCATTGCGCAGTGGCTGGACGGCTTCGGGCGATTGCTCGGTCTGGACGGCGCTATTCTGCTCGCGTACATCATCGCGCTTCCGGCCAACGAAATTGTTGTGCCAACGATGATGATGATCTACACGAACGCCGGTATGATGATCGAAGCTCCTACGAATGACAACGCGATCCGCACCCTCCTGGTCGATCAGCAGGGCTGGACGTTGCTGACGGCAATTAACCTGATGCTTTTCTCGCTGCTCCACAACCCGTGCGCCACGACGATCATTACAATCTTCAAGGAAACCCGCTCCTATAAATGGGCGGCGATGAGCGTGGCGATCACGTTGGGCACGGCGTTTCTCGTGACCTTCCTGACTGCAAGCCTGGCGCGCCTGGCGGGATTGCAGTAGTTCGCGGTTACACTGGCGCTGGCTGAGCCGGTCGAAGCCAGCGCCAGCACAGAGCATGGCAGGTTTTCACTAATCCTTATACGGATCAAACACATCCTCGCCTGCCATCGCCACACCCATTGGCTTGAGCGTGTGAACGATTTTGATCGTGTTGGCGTGGTGTTTCAGCACCTCTGGCAGGCGGCGATAGACGTGCGGACTCTCGTCCGTACCGCCGCCGCGCAGTTCGATGCCCTCGCGGCGCATCCATTCGAGCATCATCTCGCGGGTGATCTTACCCGGCTTGACAACTTCCTGCACCCGCTTGCCATGGCGCTTCACCCAGCGTCGCTTGCCAGCCGCCTGAATACGGCTCATAATGCGCCCGGCGCCGTGGATGGTGCTGTGCAGCCCAAGCCGCGACTCCTCGCTCTCCACTCCCTCGACCACCACGCTGATGTCGCCCATCGACCCGCCAACGAAGCCGCGCTGACCGGGCCAGGCAGGCGTTGCGCCTTTGCGCACCACGATCAGCTCCTCGCCGTTGACTTTTTCTTTCCAGGCGTAGTTGTGATGGTTATGGACCTCTTCGGTCACCTGAGCGCCAAGGATATCGAGCACCTGCTGCACCACGAAGTCGCGTCCGGCATACGCATAGCGTCCGGCGAGCGTCATCGCCTGCCAGTACGCCTGTCCCAGGTCGCTCTTCAACGAGATGACCGTTGCCGGCTGCTGCATCGACTCACCCGGCGCAGGAGCGTCGAACGGTCGCTTGTGCGCCAGGTTGAGGAACCCGCTCGCAATGCGATGGCCGAGACCGCGGCTGCCAAAGTGCGCCGCGACCCACACCCATCCCTCTTCGTCTTCAAGAATGTCGACCCAGTGATTCCCTGAGCCGACGGTGCCGAGCTGCTCGCGCGCCATCTGGCGCAGTTTGCCGACTTCTGGAATATCACGCCAGGTTGGATCGTCGAACAGCGGATGATCGGCAGCCTTGCCGCTCGTGCTGCCGACGCCGAAGACCACCTCGCGCGCCACCTGGTCCATAATCCGGCTGATATCTTTGCGAATATCATCGGCGCGCAGGTTGGTGCGGACCCCCTTAATGCCGCACGAAATATCGTACCCGACCCCGCTGGGGCTGACGGCATCGCGGTACGCGACAACGCCGCCGATTGGCATGCTGTAGCCGACGTGCCCATCCGCCATCAGCGCCGCCTTGACCGCCTGCGGGTCGCTGGCGCAGCGACGGATCTGCTCAATCGTGGCTTCATCATGTTCGCCCCAGACAGGAATGCCATCGATCATCCGAAACATAAGCGCACCTTCTTTCTCTTTCAAAACAAGAACCAAATCCAACAATGTCATTTACTTCAAAAAGGTTGATGTGAAGACGCAAAGGCGTAAAGCTACGCATTGTTCGATGGATAGATCACAACCCCATCCCGCCGAATCGCCTCGCGCAACCGCTCATTGAGCACGTCTTCTTCTCGAACGATGTCCAGTTCGTAGATTATAGGCGCGTTCTCGAGCGCCTCACATAGATCGTGCCACTCAGCGACGCTCATATCCGGCGCAGAAATTGCCAGATCAATATCAGAGGCACGGCGAGCGGCGCCGGTGACGCGCGAACCAAAGATGCGCGCCTGCCGGACCGCCGCATATCGGCGCAGAATTTTGCGCAGGGCAGCCAGGTCTTGCGAACGTAGCATCACTGTGGTCATCGATCACTCCCATGAAAAGCTCTGGATATGCGCCGCCATCGCGCTGAGCCTGGGAGCGTATTCT
>JANWXL010000150.1 GCA_025055265.1 Roseiflexus sp. | reverse complement strand
TTAAGCATCGTCTGGTCTATTTTCCGTCTCCATATCTCAGACAATTTCAATCAAACCCAGAAGCATACTTCAACGATGAATTATATCTCGAAGTAGTCTCACGACACATTATTTCGTTCCCAATCCGGTTCGATTACGATGTCGCTGCTGCTCAAGACATTGAGCATCCCGCGTGTCATTTGACGCTGGGTGACTTCAAGGGGTGTCGCATTCCGGTCTCGTGCCCACTGACACCATGCTGGTTTGCGGATTTCGTTCTACGCAATTTTTACCGCACAGAACATTATAACCCGGCAGAGAAATTGCCTGCTCAGAGTATCACTTTTCATAATACCATCTCACCAAATGAGAAAATGCTTATCCATTTAGTGATTCCAAACGCCACGAGTCGAGCATGACATTCAGACTGTTCGAGAGCATATTCATTTGTCTCACAGCCACACCAAACTTACTTCGCTGACGCTGGTTGATTAATCCCTGGGGCAACGAGCTGGTTCCGGTTCTGGGTTCTCGGTTCTCAGTTCTCAGCCCTCACAACCTGGCAAGCAACTCACGCAACTTTGGCGCAATATCCGCCAGCTCATCGGGAAGCGCTTCGCCGCGCAGAATGCTCTGCCCCAGGGGTGAACTCTTGAAGTCGAGCAGTTCGCTCTCTATCGCGCTGTGCACGGTCTGGTCGCTCTGGATGCGCCCGTCGCGCAGCGTGATGATCCGGCGCGCTGCCAGCGCCACTTCGTGGTTGTGGGTGACGACGATCAGGGTTGTGCCGTGCTCGCGGTTCAACTGCCGCAGCAGCGCCATGATGTCAGCAGTCGTTTTCGAGTCGAGGTTGCCGGTCGGCTCATCCGCCAGCACAATCGTCGGACGATTGGCGAGCGCGCGCGCAATGGCGACGCGCTGACGCTCGCCTCCCGACAGTTGGTTGGGCAGGTGGTCGGCGCGCGCCGCCAGACCGACGAGTTCCAGCAGTTCGCGCGCGCGTGCGCGACGCTCTCCGCGACTTACGCCTGTCTCGTACATCGGAATTTCGACATTCTCAACGGCAGTGAGCGTCGGGATCAGGTTATGCGTCTGGAACACGAACCCGATCGTGCGCGCACGGAACTGATCAATGTCGCGCACCTGCGAGAGCGGCGTACCGCTGATCAACACCTCGCCGCTGGTGGGTCGGTCGAGGGCGCCGATCAGGTTGAGCAATGTCGATTTGCCCGACCCCGATGGTCCGACGATCGCCAGAAACTCGCCAGCGCGAATTGTCAGACTCACATCATCCAGCGCCCGCACGTCGGTTCCATCACCGTAGATGCGGGTCAGATGGCGGGTTTCGACTACGATCGGTGCGTCGATCATGGCAGTGTCCTGTCTGTCATCAGGAGGAGCGGAAGAACCGGGAATTGGTCAGGGAGCAGGGAGTGGGGAATGGGGAATAGGGAGTGGGTTGCGTGTGAACACCTCCAAACCTTTCCGCTTTCCCACCTGCAACCTGTCACCCCATCAGGGCACGTGGACACGCCAGCGCCCTGGGCACGCCACCGGCGCCCTTGGGCACGCCAGCGGCGTGCCCCTACCGGCACCCTGGGCGCGCCACCGGCACCCTTGGGCACGCCAGCGGCACCCTTGGGCACGCCAGCGGCGTGCCCCTACCGGCACCCTGGGCACGCCACCGGCGCCCTTGGGCACGCCAGCGGCGTGCCCCTACCGGCACCCTT
Organism: Roseiflexus sp.; assembly: GCA_025055265.1. Lineage (GTDB taxonomy): Bacteria > Chloroflexota > Chloroflexia > Chloroflexales > Roseiflexaceae > Roseiflexus. The sequence goes on along the minus strand of JANWXL010000150.1, from coordinate 1,958 downwards.
GGGCGCGCCAGCGGCACCCTTGGGCACGCCAGCGGCGTGCCCCTACCTTCAACCTTTGCACGTGCAACCCTCTTGCCTCCTGCCCCGCGCCTCACTCGTACCGCAGCGCCTCGATCGGTTGCAGGCGCGTTGCGCGCCACGCCGGGTAGACGCCGCCGATGGCGCCGAGCGCCAGCGCGAAGACTAGCGTCTGAACCAGGAGATCAGGGGTATAGGTGACCTTCAGAAACGGCCCGTACAGCGGCGCCATCTGGAGCAACTCGCCAAGGATGACGCCAATGATCAGACCCGCTGCGCCCGCCAGCAGGCTAAGCGCAAGCGACTCGGCAAGCACCATGCGCAGCACGCGCCCCCTGCGCCATCCAAGCGCGCGCAGCACGCCAATCTCCTGGGTGCGCTCAAAGACGCTCATCATCATCACATTCATCATCACAATCCCGCCAACCACCAGAGTCAACGCTGCCAGCGCGCCAAACATCGCCCGCATCGTGGCGAAGTCCTGCATCCGGTTCGTATGTTCAGCAGAGGCGCTGATCATCAACTCAGGGAAGGCGGCTTCGAGTTCTGCGGCAATCTGTGACGCACGCTCCGGGTCGGTCAACTGAATGCCGAGGAACGACACCTGACGCGGCTTGCGGAATAACCGCTGCGCATCTTTGAGCGTGATCGCCACCCCAGCATCCTCGTATGCTGAACCATTCTCATAGATACCGACAATGCGATACGTTGTACCGCCGAACTGCAGTTTCTCGCCAACCCCTTTCTTCAGCCCGTTGGCGGTCAACCGTCCAATCATCACTTCGTTCTGCCGTTCGATTGCGCGTCCTTCGACGACGCGATAGTGTTCGATGTACGCTTCGCGCGGGTCAATGCCGTACACCATTAGAAACGGCAGATCGGGCAGCGACGTCACGCCGAAGAGAAACCCCGACACTGAGCGGATGCCAGGACGACCGGCGATCTGCGCCGCCAGGCGCTCATCAACGACCGAAAGTGATACGTCGGATATGCGCGCTTGCTGCGCGATAATATCCATCTGCCCACCGCTCAGCAGGCGAGTAAACTCATCCTGCACGCCGACCGTCAGCGCCAGCAACAGCACAATGAACCCCACGCCGATCCCCAGTCCGGCAGCGGTCATCATTGTGCGCGTCGGACGGCGCCACATATTGCGGAATGCGCCGCGGAACAACTGCGCCAGCAGGCGCGACCAGCGTCCCCATTGCACAGCAACGCCGCTTTCCTGGCGCATGGCTTCGATCGGCGCCAGTTGCGCCGCGCGCCACGCCGGGTACGCGCCGCCGAATGCACCGAGCAGCAGCGCGGTGACCATGCCCTGAATGAAGAGAGAAGGCGGAATGGTTGCTGGCAGCATATTGGCGACGGCTGGCGACGTGCGGCTCAGAGCGACTAGCCCCACGCCCATGGCGACGCCGAGCAACCCGCCAAGCCCTGCCACAATCAGCGCTTCGCTGAGGATCATCCCGAGCACGCGCCGTCGACGCCAGCCAAGCGCCCGCAACACTCCGATTTCACGCGTGCGCTCGAAGACGCTCATCAGCATCGTGTTCATCATGCCGAGACCGCCGACGAGAATGGCGAAGATGCCGAGGAACCAGCCGAGCGAGCGGTAAAGACCGATGATCTCGTCCTGGCGCGATGGTTCGCCGCTACGGGTAACCGTCAGATCGTCAAAGCGCGCTTCAATCTCCCGGCGCACTTCATTAATCGCGCTCAGATCGCGCACCTTCAGGCTGAAGTAACTGACCCGCCGCCGCATATCAAACAGGCGCTGCGCGTCTGCCAGGTGGATCACAGCGCCGCCGTCCTCAAAACCAACGCCGGTTTCATAGATGCCGACGACGCGGTAGCCGAAATCCTTGATGCGGAAGGTGTCGCCAATGCCCTTGTTGAAGTGCGTGGCGGTCATTTTGCCGAGCATGATCTCGCGTCGCCCT
>JANWXL010000121.1 GCA_025055265.1 Roseiflexus sp. | reverse complement strand
GCGGAGATAGTGTATCAGGAGTGTGAGGCGTGGGTGTGGTCGAGATCATAGTCTGGTCGGCGCTCCTCGGGAGCAGGACGCTGCGGGCTGATGAACATTCACAACATAATCCGTCATTCGCGCTGCGCCTGGCGGATGATGGTTTTTGAAGAAATATTCCGCTGTGCGCCTACTCGTCCGGCGCCTGGTGAGGATCAAGAAATGACTCCGGTATACTGGCGCTATCACGGTGCGCGTTCTCTGAGCTGCGAGCTAATGAGACTTAAGGTGAATCCGTAAACTCGTGCTGCCGATCTGCGCGTCCTTTGAGCTGCGGGCTAAAGCCCTCGCTCAGGACGTGGAAGCCCCGCAGGGGCTTTCAGGACCTTAGCCAGGGCTTCAGCCCGCAGCGTCCAGGAAGACCGGACTATTTTCTTAATCCTCCGTAAGCTGCGATCTGCGGCTGTGAAGCCCGCCTACGCGGGCTGCGTTGTATGGTCCAATCTGTCCAAATCCGTCTCAATCCGTCCAGATCCGTGTCCCATTGTTCGCTATGCCTTTGGGCAAGAGCCGCGAGGGAGTCATCCCTCTCTTGAGTGTAGAGTTCTTAGATACGAGGGACGTTTTCCGCATCTCAAAGCCTTTTTCTTCCTCACACCCCTGCCCCCTCTCAAGCGATGCTGGAGAGGGGGAGTTGAGGCATTCTGATGCCCAAAAACAGGCGACTCAACACGAGGGTTTGCCAGAAAAATCTACACCTGAAAGCTCCCCCTCGGCCCTTCGCTTAACTTGCAGGTAATGTACAGAGCGATGCTGGAGAGGGGGTGTTGAGGCGTTCTGATGGTGAAAATGGGCGATACAACGTATAGGTTTGCCAGGAAAACTCTACACTTGTGAGAGGGGCATGAGGCGCACGGCGCGAGGTGAGAGGGATGGACGCAAGGAACGCGCCGCCTTCGCTATGCGCTTCCATTCGTTTATTCGCTTCCTTATTCGTTGACCGTCGCGCGCGACGCGCGGCGCGCGGCAAGGAGGGGAGGAGGCGCGCCTTCGCTATTCGTTTCCATTCGTTTATTCGTTTCCATTCGTTTATTCGTTTCCCCATTCGTTGACCCATTCGTTTCTTCGCTTCCCCATTCGCTAACCATCGCAGTAGGCAAGAGGGCTACGAGGCTGCGGTTGAAGGCAGGAAGGTCAAGCCCTAAATCCCTAACCCCTAAACCCTTAACCCCTAACCCTTAACCCCTAACCCCTGACCCTGTGGTACAATGCGTATATCACCAAAACGCGCGGTGGCATCCTCATTCGAGAGCATAAGATGATATTCGGTTCACACCAGTCGACGATTGCCACGTCTCAGGAAGAGGTCGATGCTCTGGTGCTCAGCGCTGCACCGCGTCAGGGGCAGTGGAGCGAGGAGGATTATCTGTGGTTGAGCAATCACGCAAGCGTTCTGATTGAGTTCACCGACGGATACATCGAAGTGCTGCCGATGCCAACCGACCGCCATCAATCGCTCCTCCTCTTGCTCTATCGCCTCTTCTTCGCCGCCGTCGAATTGCATGGCGGCAAAGTGCTGATTGCGCCAATGCGTCTCCGCATTCGCCCGGGAAAGTATCGTGAGCCCGATCTGCTGCTGGTGCGTTCGGCGCACAATGTGCGACGGCAGGATCAGTTCTGGACCGGCGCCGATCTTGTGCTGGAAGTGGTCAGTCACGATACACCTGAACGTGATCTGGTCGAAAAGTGCGGTGATTACGCCGAAGGGGGCATCCCCGAATACTGGATCGTCAATTCGCTCGACGAAACGATCACGGTCTTGCGGCTGTCGGGTGATGCCTACGTCGAACATGGAACGTTTGGGCGCGGCACGCAGGCGACATCGGCGCTGCTGGAGGGTTTCGCTGTCAGCGTTGACGCTGTCTTTGACGCGGAGTAGGCGAGGAATGCCATGGTCAAACATTTTCTTTCCGCTGCCGATCTGACGCGCGCCGATGCCGAGGCGTTGCTGGATCGCGCGCAGGCGCTGAAGGCGGAATGGCGTAATGGCGGGCATCCGCGCGATGCCAACGGTGCGTTGCCGCTCCAGGGCAAAACGCTGGCGCTGGTGTTCGAGAAACCGTCGCTGCGTACACGCGTCGCCTTTGAAGCCGGTATGACCCAACTCGGCGGGCACGGCAGTTACCTGTCGGCGAATGACATCGACATGGGCGGACGCGAAAGCGTTCCTGATGTTGCGCGCAACCTCAGTCGCTGGGTGCAGGCGATTGCAGCGCGCGTCTTCCGCCATGCAACCGTCGAAACCCTGGCGCGCTATGCGACCGTGCCGGTCATCAATGCGCTGTCGGACCGCGAGCATCCCTGTCAGGCGCTGGCGGATATGCTGACATTACGGGAACATTACGGTCGGCTTGAAGGACTGACAGTGGCGTATGTCGGCGATGGCAACAACGTGGCGCACTCCCTGATGCTCATGGGTGCGACGCTTGGGGTGAATATTCGGATCGGCTGCCCGCTCGATTATCGCCCCGACCCGGACATCCTGGCGCTCGCGGAGCGGCGCGCCGCTGAACATGGGGTCTCAGTTCAGGTGATGCCATCGCCAGTTGAGGCGGTCGTTGGGGCGGACGCAGTGTACACGGATGTGTGGGCATCGATGGGGCAGGAGCACGAAGCGGCGCGGCGGCGTCCAGTCTTCCAGCCGTACCAGGTCAACGCAGCGTTGATGGCGCATGCCCGATCAGGCGCGCTGTTCATGCACTGCCTCCCGGCGCATCGTGGCGAGGAAGTGACGCCGGACGTCATCGATGGTCCGCAGTCCGTGGTATTTGAGCAGGCGGAGAACCGGCTGCACGTTCAGAAGGCGCTGATTCTGACCCTGCTCGGATTATAGAGGGAGCCTATGCACCTGATTGTCGTCGGATGCGGTCGCGTCGGGAGCGTGCTGGCGCAACAGATGGCTGCCGAAGGGCATTCAGTTGCGGTCATCGATAAGAATCCCCAGGCGTTCAAGCGTCTGGGGCGTGAGTTTCGCGGGCAGACGGTGCTCGGCGTCGGATTCGACCGGGATACGCTGCGCGAGGCGGGCGTTGAGCGCGCCGATGCGCTGGTGGCGGTGACAAACGGCGACAACTCGAATTATATTACGGCGACGGTCGCACGCGATGTCTTCCGCGTACCGAATGTCGTGGCGCGCATTTACGACCCGCAGCGCGAAGCGATCTACCGCGAACTCGGCATTCGCACTATCAGTTCGACCAGTTGGGCGGTTCACACCATCCGTCGGATTCTCCACGGCGATGAGACCGTCTCATCGATCCAGTTTGGCAGCGGAGAAGTGGAAATCGCGGAAGTAACGATCAGCGGGCGGCTCGTTGGTCACTTCGTGCGCGATCTGTCGGTTCCTGGAGAGATCATGCCGGTGGTCATCGTGCGGCGCGGGCGCGCATTTCTGCCAACTCCCGGCGTGTTGCTCGAAGATGGCGATGTGGTGCATGTCGCAGTGCTGGCGACAGCGACGGGCCTGCTCGACTCCATGATTCAATGACAGTTCAAACGCCATGAATGTACTGATTGTCGGCGGCGGCAAAATTGGACGCAATCTGGCGATGTTCCTGAAGGCTGAAGGACGCCACTCAATCACCCTGGTGGAAAAGCAGGAACAGGTGGCGCATGCTCTTATGCGAACTCTGCCGGACATTCGGATAGTCGAGGGGGATGGGTGTGATCCTTCGGTGCTGCGGGAAGCGGGCGCCGAGTTTGCCGATGCGGTCGCTGCGGTCACCGGCGATGACGAGGACAACCTGGTGATTGCAGTGCTGTGCAAACGCGAGTTTCGTGTCAATCGCGTCGCTGCGCGCATTAACAATCCGAAGAACGCCTGGCTGTTCACCCGTCGCATGGGGGTGGACCTGCCCATCGATACGGCGCAAACCATTGGACGGGGGCTGGAAGCCGACATCAATCTTGGCGCAATTGTGCAACTGACTCGTCTGCGCGAGGGACGCATCTCGCTGATTGAATTCACCGTCTCACCCGAGTCGAGCGCTGTGGGAAGGACGGTCGCCTCGTTGCATCTCCCGCCCGATTGCCTGCTGGCAGCCATCCTGCGCGGTGATGATGTTATTCTTCCTTCGGGTGAAACAGTGATTCAGGCGGGGGATCAGGTGATTGCGCTGGCGTACCGTGACCGCGAAGCGTCGCTATCGGAGCGATTCCAGTAATATGGCGCGTCTCATTCGCAACACACGACAGCGAACGGCATCCCGCGCTCCTGCCCGGCATCTCGTCGTCTGTCAGCATGATGGGCGTTTCGATAGCACCGTTGAGGCAGCCGCGATCAGCGATCTGATCCAGCAGAAGGATCAGATCGTCTGGGTGGATCTGCAAAATCCAAGCGCAGAAGACCTGGCGCTGCTCTCGGAAGAGTTCGGTTTCCATCCGCTGGCGATCGAAGATGCCACCCAGGCCCACGAACGACCGAAGATTGACTCATACGACGGATACTACTTTCTGATCTTTTACGCGCTGCGTTACGATCAGGCGCGTAAGCAGGTTCAATCGCAGCAGGTCAGTCTGTTTATCGGGTCGAACTATCTGGTGTGCATCCATCAGGATCCTATCGCCGCCATTGACGAAACAATTCGTCGCTGGCAGCGGTATGAGCATGATTTTGGCGAGGATGTCGCCGAACTTCTCTATCATCTGCTCGATACAATTGTCGATGAGTACTTTCCAATTCTGGATGCTCTGATCGAGCGTGTCGAGGAGGTTGAGGCGCAGATTTTCAATCATTTCCGCCCCGAAGCGCTGCAGGAGATCTTCGCGCTCAAACGTGAGTTGTTGTTGATGCGCAAGATTGTCGCCTCGGAACGCGATGTGCTTAATGTGCTGATCCGGCGGGAGGCGCCGATCTATCCACGCGACATGGTGGCCTATTTTCAGGATGTGTACGATCATCTGATTCGTATCACCGACAGCATTGACACCTACCGCGATCTTCTCTCAAGCGCTCTCGATGCGTTCCTGTCCCTTCAGTCGAACCAGTTAAACGAGGTTGTCAAAACATTGACGATCGCCTCGATCATTCTGATGTCGGC
>JANWXL010000101.1 GCA_025055265.1 Roseiflexus sp. | reverse complement strand
AGCTCGGGCGCATCGACACCCCACAGACGCACGCGACGGCCATCGGACAGCGCCAGAGTGTCACCGTCCACGGCGCGGGCGGACGCTGTATAGGTTGCGACAGGCTCACTTAGTGAGCCTCCCCACAGTGCATAGATTGAGACCAGCGCCGAGACGACGACGGGATCAGTGACGGGCTTATCACCACCGGCTAAGACGATCCAGCGCCGGCGCAGGATCATACCGTGGCACCAGAGCAGCGACAGCGCAGCGCCGACTACGGACATCGCCAGACGCTCAGGCCACGACGTGGCGATGAGCATAGCGGGCACCGCGGGCGCGGCGCACGCGACGATCAGCGGTAGCGCACGCACTCAGTACCGGGCCCAGCGGATCGCCAGCGCCAGGCCAAGAAATCGCAAATCCCCGGTCACAGCGGCGAGAATCGCGCACGCGACGAGCGCGGGGCGCGCCAGGTCAAGCACACCAGGGACGGGCGCTAAAGTGCGGCGCAGCGAGTACCGGCGCATCAGCGAGAGCTATCGAGCACGCAATCGAGATACGGGGCCGTGTACGGCAGCAACGCGGCCATGGCGCGCGCGCGATGACGCGCGGCGGACAGATCAGCCTCTGCACGTGCGAGCGCGTCACCGTCGACCAGGCCCAGGCGCGCACGCTCGCGCGTGACGCGCGCGACGCGCGAGAGCCGGACAAGATCAGATGCGACTGATAGCGCGTCAGACCAAGCGGCGGCGTGTGCGCGAGCGGCGTCCTGGCGGTCGCGCAGCGTGACGGCCAGGGTCACGCGGGCGGCCTCACCGGCGAGCGAGCCGAGAGAGACAGCGGGCTGCACGGTGAGCCGGTCCGCCAGACCCATCGGGGCAGGCGGCGGCAGGCAGTCCATGTCACGGCTCCAGGATGACCAGAATGGTAGAGCCGTAGGCTTCCAGTAGCGGGGTTCCAGTAGCGGGGCTGCCAGTGGAACGGCGACGTGCAGGGGTACGGAGATTTCGAGTTTGACGGTGCCCCTAGTGTCGACAGCGATTTTGCTGAGCTGGCCGTCCAGTCGCGGGGCGCGGGCGGTGTCGGGTGCGATGATGCGGGTCTCGGCCATATGTGATGCTCCAGGCAGTGCAAGCGGCGCAATGAGAGTAGCGCACTACGAGCGATCGCGCAACAGGCATTTTTCGGCGCGCATGCGTAGAAGAGCGAGCCCAATATCAAGCGCGCTTAGATCGCGGGTGATCGCAGCGTAAAACACGCATGCCACGAGATCAGAACGTGTTACCGCGAGAGCCTTACGCATGCAAGGGATGGCCATGGGCGGACGGTAGCACATGCAATGTGCCAGCGCAAGGCACGACGCCGGCACCGGCGGTCTGCATCTCCCTAGATGCCAACAACGGGCACCAGCGCGGCAGGGACGTGAGCGCACGGCACAGACGCATGCGCAGCACAAGGGAGCCCCCCACGGGGGGGCGGACGGGCAGCGCTAGGCCGGCGCGCAGCGTGCGCGCGAAGCGCCACAGCACGCGGCGTGACGGCCTAGCGCGGGCGGGCGGGGGCGTACAGCTTGCACTCATCGCGTCGGGCATAGCGCATGTAGGCTAGTCGGCATGACCAGCCTGGCACACCGGTATGAGTGATGCGCCAGACGCAGGTATCGCATACCCAGAGTATCGGCGGATACTCACACGACATGCACAAATTTTGCACAGGATATCCACAGGTCGGCATCGTGTAGGCTAGAATCTGCGCGGGGTGCACACGAATTGTGCAGGTTCTATCAATCTACCAGTGTATGATATACCAATGGACGGTAATCCCCCCGGCCCACCCGCGCACGCTATCACATAACCGGCCGTAGCACCAGCCACACATCTAGTGTGTGGGCAGGGGTGGCACCACTAGGCCTAGATGTGGGCACATGCATCGCGTGCGGGCGGCCAGGCCGCCAGATGCACCACACGATACCGCAGCGCATCGGCCAGGGCGCGGGACCTGTGGTCTGCCTCTGTGCGCGGTGCCATGCAGCGATCTCGCCGGTGCCTGACCGCGTATGTGCGCGCGTGTGGGGCATTCGCGCTCGCGAGCGCACGGCGCAGCGTGTGCAGGCGGCGATAAGAGATGCGATAGCGCGGGGGCAGTACGCGCTAGGGCGGCCTAACACGCGCGTGCAGTCGACGCGCGCACGCGCGCGCGACTGACGCGCGAGACGTTAGGCGGTCCGTTGCAACTAATGTCGCTGTCAATTCTCGCCATCGCTGATCATTAACTCACCTTACGCAGTTTTGCGTAAAATCAGCCCATGAAAAACAGCAAACTCTTTGACCTGTACAGTGATTATCTGATTAGCGCCTTCGGGCAGACGACGGCGACCGGCTTGTCTTCTCTGTTGGGCGGAGAAGTCAGCCAC
>JANWXL010000080.1 GCA_025055265.1 Roseiflexus sp. | reverse complement strand
GGCGCCACCGGCACCGGCAAGACGCTCACCATGGCGCACGTCTTCAGCCAACTGGAGCGACCGGCGCTGGTGATGGCGCACAACAAGACGCTTGTCAGTCAGTTGTACGCCGAGTTCCGTGAACTGCTGCCCGATGCGGCGGTGGAAATGTTCATTTCGTACTACGACATGTACACCCCCGAAGCGTATGTGCCGAGCAAAGACCTGTACATCGAAAAGGAAGCCGAGATCAACGAGGAAATCGACCGCCTGCGCCACGCAGCGACGCAGGCGCTCTTCACGCGGCGCGACGTTCTGATTGTGGCGTCGGTGTCGGCGATCTACGGCCTCGGTTCGCCCCACGAGTATGGGCAGGTCGTCATCCCTATCCGCGTCGGCGAGGTGCGCAACCGCGATAAACTCTTGCGTCAGTTGCTCGACCTGCAATTCGAGCGCAACGATATGGATTTCCACCGGGGCACGTTCCGCGTGCGCGGCGACACCCTCGACATCTTCCCCGCTAACCAGGAGATTGCGATCCGCATCGAGTTCTGGGGCGACGATGTCGAGCGCATCACCGAGTTCGATCCGCTGACCGGCGAGATGCTGATTGAGCGCACCGCCGTGAATATTTACCCGGCGAAGCACTTCATCACAACCGCCGAAACGCTCAAACTGGCGATTGCCGACATTCAGGCGGAACTGACGGAGCGCGTCGCCGAACTCGAACGGCAGGGGAAGTTCCTCGAAGCGGCGCGCCTGAAGCAGCGCACCAACTATGACCTCGAAATGCTCTCCGAAGTCGGCTACTGCTCCGGCATCGAGAACTACTCGCGGCACCTCGACCGCCGCGCCCCCGGGCAGACGCCGTGGACGCTGCTGGACTACTTTCCCGACGACTTCATTCTTTTCATTGATGAGTCGCATATCACCATTCCGCAGATCCGCGGCATGTACGCTGGCGACCGGTCGCGCAAGGAGACGCTCGTCGAGTACGGGTTCCGCCTGCCCTCCGCGCTCGACAACCGACCGCTGCGGTTTGATGAGTTCGAGCGTCACATTCACCAGGTGATCTACGTTTCGGCGACGCCAGGACCCTACGAATACGAACATTCGCAGCAGATCGTCGAGCAGATCATTCGCCCGACCGGTCTGCTCGATCCGACTGTCGAGGTACGCCCAACCAGGGGGCAGATCGATGACCTTGTCGGCGAAATCAAGCGGCGCGTGCAGAAAGGGCAGCGCGCGCTGGTGACGACGCTGACCAAGCGCATGGCGGAGGACCTGGCGGATTACCTCAAAGAGATGGGCATCCGCACCAGTTACCTGCACTCCGACATCGAGACGCTGGATCGGGTCGAAATCCTGCGCGACCTGCGGCTCGGCGTGTACGATGTGGTGGTCGGCATCAACCTGCTACGCGAAGGTCTCGACCTGCCGGAAGTCTCGCTGGTCGCCATCCTCGACGCCGACAAGGAAGGGTACCTGCGCAGCGGGTCGTCGCTCATTCAGATCATCGGGCGCGCCGCGCGGCACATTGAGGGCGCAGTCATCATGTACGCCGACACGATCACGCCATCGATGAAGTTTGCGATTGACGAAACCAACCGTCGTCGCGCCATTCAGGAAGCGTACAACCGCGAGCACAACATCACCCCGGTGGGCATCTCGAAAGCCGTGCGCGACCTGACCGACCGGGTGCGCAAAGTCGCCGAGGAGCGCGGCGTCTACCAGGCTGCCGCAGCCCCTGCCGAGCTGCCCATCCCGAAGGATGAGATCGTCAAACTGATCAAGGAACTGGAGAAGCAGATGAAGCAGGCGGCGAAGGACCTGGCGTTCGAGAAGGCTGCCGCCCTGCGCGATCAGATTATCGAACTGCGGCGTACCCTGGCGCTCGAAGAGGAGCAACAACCGGCGCACTCGTAAAGGAAACGTTACCATACTGGTTGCATCCCTTCACTATCGCGGGCATGCTCCTGGCGTATGATAGCCTTCAGCAACGTCAGTGCGAAGCGACGGCGCAACGCGCGCCGTCTTCGTGTTTTCGGGAGGCCATTATGATTCGCATGCGGTTCGCTGATGGGGGAGCGACGCTGGAGACCGACCGCGCCAGCCACGAGGCGCTCAACACGCCGGTGATCAACAAAGGCAGCGCCTGGAGCGAGGAAGAGCGCGCGGAGTTCGGTTTGCTGGGATTATTGCCGCACCACGTCTCGACCATCGAGGAGCAACTGGCGCGCGTCTACCGCAACTACCAGCAGCGCAAAGACGACCTGGACCGCTACCTCTACCTGACCGACCTGCAAGACCGCAATGAGACGCTCTTCTACCGGTTGCTGCTCGACCATATCACCGAGATGATGCCGATCGTCTACACGCCAGAGGTCGGGGTCGCCTGCCAGCGCTACAGCCATCTGTTCCACCGACCGCGCGGGCTGTTCATCGACTACCCGCACCGCGATCAGATTGAGACGATGCTACGGGCATGGCCTCTGGCGGAACACACCCGCGCCATCGTCGTCACCGACGGCGAGCGCATCCTGGGGCTTGGCGACCAGGGCATCGGCGGGATCGGCATCCCCATTGGTAAATTGACGCTCTATACCCTTTGCGCTGGCATCCACCCGGCGACGACACTGCCAATTGTCCTGGATGTCGGCACGAACAACCCGACGCTGCTCGATGACCCGCTCTATCTGGGGTGGCGCCACGAACGGGTACGCGGCGAGGAGTACGATGAATTCATTGAACAGTTCGTCACAGCGGTCGAGAAGGTGTTCCCGAATGTGCTGCTGCAATGGGAAGATTTCGCCAAGGACAACGCGCGCCGCATTCTCGACCGCTACCGCGACCGCATCCTCAGTTTCAACGACGACATTCAGGGCACCGGCGCGGTCACGCTGGCAGGGTGGCTGGCAGCCGTCGAGATTTCCGGCGTGCCGCTGGCGGATCAGCGGATCGTCATGCTGGGCGCCGGGTCGGCGGCGACCGGCATCGCCGATCAGATCGTCACGGTCATGGTCGAGGCAGGCATTCCGCTGGAGCAGGCGCGCCGGACGATCTGGCTGATCGACAGCCGCGACCTGGTGCACACCCGACGCGCCGGTCTCGAAGAGGCGAAGATGATCTATGCCCAGCCGTATGAGGCGCTGGAAGGATGGACGCGCGAAAGGAGCGGACCGTTCACCCTGTACGAGGTCGTCGCAAACGTGCGCCCAACCTGTCTGATCGGCACCTCGGCGCAGCCGGGGGCGTTCGACGAGCGCACCGTGCGCGAAATGGCGCGGCATGTTGAACGACCGGTAATCTTCCCGCTCTCCAATCCTACCTCGAAGAGCGAGGCAGTCCCCGCCGACCTGATCGCCTGGACGGAGGGGCGGGCGCTGGTGGCGACCGGCAGCCCTTTTGCGCCGGTGGAGTACGGCGGAAGGACCTTCGTGATCGGGCAGTGCAACAACGTCTTCATTTTCCCCGGCGTCGGGTTGGGCGTGATCGCCGTGAACGCGCGGCGCGTGACCGATGCAATGTTCGTCGCGGCAGCGCGTGCGTTGAGCGCCTTCTCACCGGCGCGGCAGGACCCGACGGCATCACTCTACCCATCGCTCACCAGCGTGCGCGACGTCTCACGCGCCGTGGCGCAGGCAGTCGCCGCCGAAGCAGTGCGCTCCGGGCTGGCGGACCCGCTCAGCGCTGACGAACAGGCAGCGCGCATTGCCGCAACCATGTGGACGCCAGCGTACCCGCGGGTGCGG
>JANWXL010000058.1 GCA_025055265.1 Roseiflexus sp. | reverse complement strand
AGAATCCGCGGATCATCAGTAGTCATAGGACTGTCGCTTTCGAGAGATTATCTCAGCCTCGGTTTGATGCAGCTCAGAAAAACAGTCCAGTATTGCCGGGATGCCACAGGCTGATGAATACTAAGGGCGTTGCGGACTGATGAACATTCACCAAAATAATCCGGCATTCCTGGGCGCTGCGGGCTGAAGCCCTGGCTGAGGTCACGAAAGCCCCTTTGGGGCTTCCCCGTCCTGAGCGAGGGCTTTAGCCCGCAGCTCAAAAGACACGCGATCTGGCAGTACGAGTCTACTAGATTTATTTCATAATGTAGCCCTGGCTGAGGTCACGAAAGCCCCTTTGGGGCTTCCCCATCCTGAACAAGGACATATGTCTTTGAGAAATTAATCCGCTGTAGCCCCGTCCAGCCCGCACAGACGGGCTTTACAACCGTAGCCCGCGACTATAGGCGTCGGGCAAGCGGGCAAATAGCGGTACAATAAGCTGACAAGGAGCGTCTGCTTATGCCTGATGTCGTCACCCTTGGCGAGTGCATGGCTGTCCTGTACCCGCCCGATCCCGTCTCACTGGACGAGGCTCGCACGCTGCTGCTCGACATCGGCGGCGCGGAGGCAAACCTCGCCATTGCGCTTTGCCGTCTCGGTCACAGCGCGCGCTTCATCAGTCGCGTCGGCGATGATCCGTTCGGCAGACGGGTGCGCACGACTCTGTCGAATGAAGGAGTCGATACCTCGTCTCTGCGAACCGACCCCGACGCGCCAACTGGCGTGTTCTTCCGCGAATGGCTTGCCGACGGCGCACGACGTGTCTACTATTATCGACGCAATTCAGCCGCCAGTCGAATCGGACCGGACGACCTGACGCCCGAACAGTTCGCAGGTGCACGGATTGTGCATCTGACCGGCATCACCCCCGCCTTGAGCGAATCATGCGCTGCCGCGTGTGTGCGCGCCATCGACCTGGCGCGCGCAACCGGCGCACTGGTGTCGTTCGACCCCAATTTTCGCCCGCGATTGTGGAGTGCATCACAGGCGCGTGATGTTCTCCTGCCCCTGATGCGCGCTGCCAATATGCTGCTCATGGGGCACGAAGACGCCCAGGCGCTCCTGGAAGTCAGCAGCGACGATGACGCGCTGGCGGCGGCGGCAGCGCTTGGCGCTCGCGTTGTTGTCCTGAAATGCGCCGAACGCGGCGCGCTCGCGCTGGTTGGCGGGCAACGCTTTACGATTCCGGCAGCGCCTGTCACCCGGGTTCTTGACCCGGTCGGAGCTGGCGACGGCTTCGATGCCGGATTTCTGGCAGGATGGCTGCGTGGATGGAGCATTCCCGAGTCGCTGGCGCTCGGCGCCCGCATCGGCGCGGCGGCAGTTGCGACTCTCGGCGACTATGCCGGGTACCCTCGTCTCTAAATCACATCTGCTCCCGGAACGATACGCCGTACCGTTTGCGCGCATCGAGCCAGGCGCGTCGGATGAGTTCACGCACCTCTTCGGGCTGGTGAACGTTGCGCAGTGTGGTTTCCGGGGTCGAAACATCGGCGCCGCGGAGGTGAATATCACCAATTCCCAGGATGCGCTCGCCAGCATTCTGGGTGAAATCGATATCCTGCAAGCGAACGAGTTCGATGTCATCGACAGTGCGCCCGATCAGTCCGCGGTAAATCCGCACGCGCTCGGTGGTCAGCACATACCGTTCGGTGAGTGACAGGAATGGCCGACCTTCCCACAGGATGCGCTCTTCGCCAGAGACTTCGGGAGAGACCGCCGGGGCAACCTCATCGAGCATCTGATTGACCGTCGGCAGCAGCGTATCAGCGATTGCCGCCACCAGGCGATCCTGTTGATCGCGCGGCACTGATGAAAGATCGACCCCGCTCTGCGCAATCGCCTGCCAGACGGCGGCAATCACGCGGGCGCGGTTTTGTTCAAGAGTCACATCACCCTCCTTGCCGTTTCAGCGAGTGATTGTCGCTCCGCTGGGAACGACCGTCTGCCCGCTAAACGATGCCGCCGTGACACGAGGACGGATGACGACATTCCTGCCGATGCGCACATGTGGCGGAATGTGCGCACTCCGCCCAACGAGGGTCAAACCAGTGTTCAGCAGATCGGGCGAACGCTGATTGGGCGTGTTATCCTCGCCATCACCGACCACTGCGCCGCTGCCGATCACGACTTCTTTATCGATGATGCAGCGATCCACCACAGCGCCAGGCTCAACGACCGTCGCGCTCAGCAGGATCGAGTCGCGCACGACGGCGCCTTCGGAGACCACAACTCCCGGAGCAATGATTGAGCGTGCGACCGTTCCGTAGATGCGGCAGCCGTCGCAGAGCAGGTTGCCATCGACGCGCGCATTCTCGCCGATCTCGGCTGCCGGACGCTCCTCGCTCTTCGTGTGGATCACCCACTCCGGGTCATAGAGGTCGAGCGCCGGAGTTTCGACGAGCAGCGCCATGTTGGCTTCATAGTATGCCTGCACTGTTCCGACATCCGCCCAGTACCCCTGGAAATGGTACGACACCACGCTGGTCTGCTGCACCAGTTTCGGCATCAGGTCGCGCCCGATATTCTGCTCGTCGCCGTTCGCCAGCACTTCCATCAAGAAGCTCTTGCGGAAGACATAGATGCCCATCGATGCCAGGCTCGAACGCGGACGGCGCGGCTTCTCCTCGAACTGCGTCACAATCCCGTCGGCATCGACCGACACGATACCATAGCGATGCGCTTCGTGCGGGCTGACGCTGTGCACCGCCAGCGTCAGATCGGCGTCGAGGTCTTCGTGCAACTGGAGCATCGGGCGATAATCCATTTTGTACACGTGATCGCCAGCGAGCACCAGGACGGCATCGACCTTCTGTTCGGCGATGATGTCGAGATTGGCGCGCAGGGCGTCGGCATTGCCGCGCTGCCAGGATCCCCCCTCGCTCGTCAGGTACGGGTGAAGCACCCGCACGCCGCCGATGCGCCGGTCGAGGTCCCACGGCTTGCCGACGCCGATGTGTTCGTGAAGCGACCGCGGGCGGTACTGCGTCAGCACGCCGACATTGTAGATGCCGGAATTGACGCAGTTCGACAGCGTAAAGTCAATGATGCGGTACTTGCCAGCGAAGGGAACCGCCGCCTCCGAGCGCTCGGCGGTCAGCACGCTCAACGCCGGACTTTCGCCGCCTGCCAGGATCATGGCATATGTTCGAAGCATAATGCGCCTCTATATCGTTTCGCCGGACTTCACGTCGCCGGGCGGAAAATCTTCTTCGTCCCGGTCGGCATTGATAATGACATTGCGCCCGATGCGGATATTCGGCGGAATGTGCGCGCCCTTGCCAACAATGGTAATGCCGGTCATCAATTTATCGGGCTGCTCGCGGTTTGGCGTCATATCATCGCCGCATCCCAGCCGCACCCCCGCGCCGACCACCACGTTCTTATCAACGATCACCCGGTCAAGCACCGCGCCGGGACCAATCCAGGTGTCGTTCATCACCACACTATCGCGCACCACAGCGCCGGGCGAGACGTACACGCCCGGCGAGAGCACCGAATGCTCAACCGTGCCGCGAATGATGCAACCGTTGCAGATCAGGCTGCGGCTGACGCGCGCCTGTGGTCCCAGTTTGGCAGGCGGGCGCTCCTCGCTGCGGGTGTGGATGACCCAATCGGTATCGTACAGGTTGAGGGTATTGTTGGGGTTGAGCAGATCCATGCTCGTCTCCCAGTAGGACTGAATCGTTCCGACATCGACCCAGTACCCTTTGAAGGGAAACGCATAGACTGCATCGCGCCCGACCATGGACGGAATTACGTGCTTGCCGAAATCAATCCGGGGCGAACCTTCGCCATTCTCGCTCAGGCGTTTGATCAGCACGTCAACATTGAACAGGTAGATGCCCATGCTGGCGAGCGTGCCTTTATCGCGGTTCTTCGGCTTTTCGGTAAACTCGATGACCCGCTGGTTCTCATCAACGGTCATGATGCCGAAACGATCCGTCTCTTCGAGCGGCACATGCATGACAGCGACGGTCATATCGGCGCGTTTCTGCTGGTGGAACTCGATCATCTCGGCGTAGTTCATCTTGTAGATGTGATCGCCGCTGAGAATGAGCACCAGGTCGGCGCGCCGATCCCGCACATAGCTGAGATTCTGATACACTGCGTCAGCCGTGCCCTTGTACCAGCTTTCGTCGCGGCGGCCCTGGTAGGGCTGGAGCAGTTGCACGCCGCCGTTGGCGCGGTCGAGGTCCCACGGCTTGCCGTTGCCGATATGGGCGTTCAGCGAATGCGGACGGTACTGCGTCAGCACGGCGACATCGAAGATGCCGGAGTTGACGCAGTTGGAGAGGGTAAAATCAATAATTCGGAACTTGCCGGCGAATGGCACCGAGGGTTTGGCGCGTTTCTCCGAAAGAACGCTCAGCCGCGTCCCCTCGCCGCCAGCCATAATCATGGCGACGACTCGCACAGTCGGCCTCCAGCCACTCAAGGCACGCGCAAACAAGCGCTGCCGAAGGCTTCTTGCAGAACGTCCAGACGGGCTACCTGACGGGTTGTTGTCCACTTCAAACTATACCATATACCCGCGTATGCTGTAAAGCGTTTTCGGCGCGGTTTTGAAAGGAGGAGCGAGGCAAGAGGTGAGGGGCGAGAGACGAGAGTGGTTGCAGGTGTAGGGGCGTGCCGCAGGCGCGCCCGTGGGCAGCGTAGGGGCGCGCCGCAGGCGCGCCCGTGAGCAGGGGCGCCGCACGGCGAGCAGTGGAGAGGCGCGCCGCAGGCGCGCCCGTGGGCAGCGTAGGGGCGCGCCGCAGGCGCGCCCGTGGGCAGCGTAGGGGCGCGCCGCTGGCGCGCCCGTGAGCAGGGGCGCCGCACGGCCAGTAGCGTAGGGGCGCGCCGCAGGCGCGCCCGTGAGCAGGGGCGCCGCACGGCCAGCAGCGTAGGGGCGCGCCGCTGGCGCGCCCGTGAGCAGGGACGACACGCGCCCGTGGGCAGAGGCGCCGCGCGGCAGAGGGCGAAAGGCGCCGTGTGCATTGAAGAAATGTGAGAAAAAATTAAGGGTATTACCCTGAAGACAAAGACAAAGGCGTGTGGTATGATGCTGGCAGCCTTACGAGAGACAAAGTCCATAAAACGACAGTTTCATAGCGGATGTGGATGCAGATAATGTTACCAAAAAATCGCAGAATGATCGTCGCACTGCTCTTTCTTGCGATGACTTTCATG
>JANWXL010000561.1 GCA_025055265.1 Roseiflexus sp. | reverse complement strand
CCGCAGGTGAGGATGACCGGCCCGAGCGTCGATATGCCGGAGTGGAGCCCGAGCAACCCGGCGATGCGCGCCGCCTGGCAGGATATGTACGATCGCCTGCGCCGTCACGAGGCTGAGCACAAGCAGATTGCCGATGACTGGAAGACGACGCTGACCGAGCGTCTGGCTAATCTGAGCCTGGAGGTGACTGCTGCCAGTCGCCGGGAGGTCATGCGCCGGGCACAGGCGCTGATCAACGCTGAGTGGCGCGGCTGGATCGCCGAGTTCCAGGCTGAGATGAGCTCAATCGACCCGCACACTGAAAAACTGCACTGCCCGACCGCCGAAAGTGCGCCATCCAGCGACAGCAGCGACGATGGAGGAGATGCTCGGTGGCGCAAGGGCGCCGCATCTGATGAACGAAAACCGCGAAGGAGGTAGTGGTATGACCAGTCACCGTATGCACGATTCTCCAGAGCGCGCCGCGACGCTCAATCGCCGGCTCGCCGCCGAAGCGGCGCAGCGCGAAGCCGCCGCCGAACCCGCGCCGCATCCGCTGGTCGCCTTGCAGCGCCAGGTCGGCAATGCGCAGGTCGCGCGGATGCTCGCCACGCGCGCTGGCGAGGAAGAGGAAATGCAGGCCAAACACGATGTTGCAATGCGCGCTGGCGAGGACGAAGAGGAAATGCAGGCCAAACACGACCTCGCCATGCGCCATGTAGGGGCGGAGCGTGCTCCGCCCGCCCAGGCCAAACACGACCTCGCCATGCGCCATGTAGGGGCGGAGCGTGCTCCGCCCGCCCAGGCCAAACACGACCTCGCCATGCGTCAGGATGACGAAGAGGAAATGCAGGCCAAACACGACCCCGCCATGCGCCAGGAACACGTAGCGGCGGAGCCCGAAGTCGGTCTGGAAGGCGGGACGTTGAGCGACAGCCTGACTGCGCGGATCAATGCGCGGCGCGGCGGGGGCCAGGCGCTGGACGATAACACGCGCACGACTATGGAACGCTCCTTTGGCACGAGTTTCAAGGATGTGCGCATCCATAGCGACGCCGAATCGGATGCGCTGAACCGCAGCATCAGCGCGAAGGCGTTCACCACCGGCAACGATATTTTCTTCCGCCGTGACGCCAGTCCCGGCGACCACGCCTTGCTGGCGCACGAACTCTCCCATGTGGTGCAACAGCGCGGTTCGACCGGCGGCGGCGGGCGAATGCGCGTCGGACCGGCGGGCGACAGCCACGAAGTCGCCGCCGACTCGATGGCGACCGCCGTGACATCCGGTGCGGCAGCGCAGGCGCAGCGCGAAGCCGATGAAGCCGCAGCGCAACGGATGCTGGTTCAGCGCCAGGCGGAAGAAGAACAAGACGAACAGGCAGGATAGCCGATGCTGAACGATCTCGACGACACTATTCGTGAACTGCTGATCGTCGCGGGAGGGTTCGACCCGACCGCGGTCGATGTCAGTTTCGATATCCCAACCCGCGACTGGTCGGGGAAAATCTCGCGCCCGACGCTCAACTGCTATCTGTTCGATATCCACGAGCGCCGCATTCTGCGCGAGGAGGGGTGGCAGATTGAAGGGCGCGGAACCAACCGGTCGGCGCGCCGCTCACCGCCGCTGTTCTTCGAGATCAGCTACCTGATCACCGCCTGGACGGTCAACCATCAGGTGGACGATGAGCATCGCATGCTGTGGCGCGCCCTCGAAACGTTGATGGACCAGCCGGTGCTGCCGAAAGAGTATCTCAAAGGCGCGCTCAGGGAGTATGAGTGGCCGATCCATACCGCCGTCGCTCAACTTGAGGGGGTGCTCAAGAGTCCCGGCGAATTCTGGACGGCGCTCGAGAACCAGCTCAAGCCCTCGATCAGCTACACCGTCACCCTGGGGCGCGACCGCGCCCCCCGGCCGACAGACGCGCCGCCGGTGCTCTCCACCGGCATCCGGTTGCGCCTGCCCGAATCAACGGCCGCTGCCGGTTTTGTGCTCGATGCGGTCTTTCATGTGCCGCCAGGGGTGTCGTCAGCAGGGGTCACTGTCGAGGCGCGCCGGATTCTCGAAAGCGGAGAACCGGCGCAACAGCCGGATGCCGTCGTGACGACCGATGAGGATGGTCGGTTCCGCTTCGACCTTCCGCCGGGGCGCTACCGGCTGGATGCGTTTATCGGCGGTGAGGTGCGACGGCGCACCGTCAACCTGCGCGATGACAAGTCGCGCCGCACCGGACCGCTGTTGAGCGACGTCGTGTACGACCAGGAGGGCCGTCCGGTGCCGGGCGTGCTCATCGAAGTCGAGGGATTGGGCATGCAGACCGTGACGGATGCGCAGGGACATTTCTCCTTCGATCTCCCGCCCGGCAGGTACGTCCTGCGCCTCCAGTTCGACGGTTGGGAACAGCGCCGGCAGGCGATGGTGCGCGACCAGGCGTATGCCTTCCAGCTTGCGTATGGCGGCGTATCGCGCGACGGCGATGCGGAATAGATCACGGCGTTTTGGTTTGCAGGCGATGTAAGGAGGAAGTATGCCAGGCCCGTACCACACTCCGGGAGTGTACATCGAGGAGATCCCTTCCGGCAGCCGCCCCATCCAGGGAGTCAGCACATCGATCGCCGCCTTCCTCGGCGTGACGGTCTATTGCCGGGAGGACCGGATCGGCCGCCCGTTGCTGGTCACCAGCTGGGATCAGTACACCGAATACTTCGGCGGCTATCCGAAGGAAGGCTTTCTGCCGCTGCCGACTTCCGTGCGCGGTTTCTTCGAGAATGGCGGCGGCGTCTGCTATGTTGCGAGCCTGATGGCGCTCAACAACCAGGCGTCCCCTCGCCCAGGACCAGCAGTCCGTCCCACGCTGCAACTCGCCAGCCGCGGCGCCGGCGGCGCGCCATCGCTCGAACTCGAATCGAAGGTCGGCGACCCGGTGACTGTGACCGTCGCAGATGCGTCGGAGCCTGGCGACGATCTCTTCAAAGTCGTGATTCGCGCTGGCGATCAGGAAGAGACGTTTGACAACGTCACTCTCAAAGGTGGACGGGATGGACGCAATGTTGTGCAGGTGATGAGCACATCGTGTCTGGTGACGGTAAGAGAAGTGCGCAATAACGCTCCGCTTCCGGAGCGCCGTCCTGCTGTAGGAACGCAGACCATTCCTGCGCCGATAGCGCCTGTGGCAGCGCCTGCCTGCGGCATCGTAGAACTCGCGCAGGGCAACCTGGACGACCGCGTTGGTCTCGATGGTCTGCAGGCGATCCCTGAGATCACCATGGTCTGCATGCCAGACATTATGTATTTGCAGAAGGAAGGCAAGATCACCATGAAGGACGCGATTGGCTTGCAGAGCGCGCTCATTGCACATTGCGAGCAGATGAAGGACCGGATCGCCATCCTCGACGCCCCCTACGGACTGAAGGTGCAGCAGGTCAAAGAGTGGCGCACGACGGAAGCCAACTTCTCATCGAAGTTCGCGGCGCTCTACTATCCCTGGATCACCATCCAGAACCCATCCGGGAAAGGGGGGCAGATATCAGTTCCGCCGAGCGGCTACGTTGCTGGCATTTATGCCCGGGTGGACAGTGAGCGCGGCGTCCACAAGGCGCCAGCGAACGAAGTGGTGCGCCTGGCGATTGATCTGGAGTTGAACGTAACCGACCGCGAGCAGGCGCAACTCAATCCGGTCGGCGTCAACTGCATTCGCTCATTCCCCGGACGAGGAATCCGGGTCTGGGGCGCGCGCACCCTCGACGATCCGAACGGCGAGTGGCGCTACATCAACGTGCGCCGCCTGTTCAACTACATCGAAGAGTCGATCTACGAAGGCACGCAGTGGGTCGTCTTCGAGCCGAACGATATGGATCTGTGGGAGCGTGTCAAGCGCACCGTTTCCGCCTTCCTCACCGGGCTGTGGCGCGCCGGCATGCTGTTCGGCGCGACGCCGGAGGAAGCGTTCTACGTCCGCTGCGACGCGGCGCTCAACCCGCCATCGGCGCGTGACCGCGGCGAGCTGACCGTCGAAGTCGGCATTGCGCCAGTCAAACCGGCGGAGTTCGTCATTTTCCGCTTCAAGCAGCTTCCAGGCGGCGGCGAGATCAGTGAATGATATCTAGCGTAGAAGGAGCATCTCCATGGCAGGTCGTGTCGATCCCCTGACCGGCTATCACTTCTATCTCGAACTCGATGGTCTGGCTGAGGCGCAGTTCCGCGAGTGCAGCGGGCTGGATTCCGAGTCCAACATCATCGAATACAAGGAGGCGGCTAAAAACGGCGTGACGGTGATCAAGAAGGTGCCGGGCGAGCTGAAATGGTCGAATATCGTGCTCAAGCGCGGCATCACCAACGACATGAAACTGTGGGAGTGGCGCAAGCAGATCGAAGACGGCAACGTCGATAAGGCGCGCAAGAACGGCTCCATCGTCCTCTACGACCAGAGCAACAACGAAGTCGCGCGCTACAACTTCGAGAACGGATGGCCCTCCAAAATCACCGGACCGCAACTGAACGCTAACAACAACGACATCGCCATCGAAGAAATCACGATTGCGCACGAGGGTCTCAAGCGGGTGAAGTAGCGCCGTATCGTCGAGTCGTGCATCCTCTGATCTATAGGCTGATGAACATTAAGAATTAAATCCGGTATAGCCTGCGAAGGCAGGCTCCGCAACCGTAGCCTGCGGCTTATGGGGTTTGCGACAATAATCTGGTATCGCCGGATCTAGCCCGCGAAGGCGGGCTTCGCAACCGTAGCCCGCGACTTCAGGCGCCGGGCGAGTGGACGAATAGCGGAATATGTATTCAAAGTCCATCAGCCGCCGGGCGTAGCGCGAATGCCGGATTATTTCGTGAATGTTCATC
>JANWXL010000555.1 GCA_025055265.1 Roseiflexus sp. | reverse complement strand
CTCGAGTTCGGTGCGCGTGGTGAGCATATGCAGATCGGCGACCAGGAAGAAGCATTCGTACTCGTCCTGCAACCGCACCCGGTTCGCCAGCGTGCCGACATAGTGCCCCAGGTGCATGCGCCCGGTCGGGCGGTCGCCGGTCAATACTCGTTTTTTGCGCTGGTTCATACAATCCTCCATTCAAAGGTATGGTATAGTTTGTGTGAGCGTGTGCTCACGATCTGGCTTGAATGGAACACGGATTGGCGCAGATGCGACAGATTCGCACGGATCTGATGATGGCAAGCCGTCGATCCGTGTGAGTCCGTCCCGATCCGCGAACATCCGTGTCCTTCCAGACGCCGAGTCAATCGGAGCATCCAGGCGTCCTGTCAATTCGTGACTATGCCATCGAAGAATCTCTCCCGCCGTGCGGCTCTGTCCGCCGCTGCGACGTTCGCCGCGCTCGCGTCGCTCCGTCCCGCGCTGGCGCAGGAAGGCGCCGCGCTGGCTGCCCGCCGTCCCGTCGTTGCGCCGCTCCAGCCGGTCGAGGTGGACGTGCGCATTCCCGGATACACCGGTCCTGCCGCGATTGTGCTGTTCGACAGCCGCAAACGGTTTGCTGGCGTCGCCGAGGGGCGCGTCGAGAACGGCGCCGGAACCCTGGTCGCTGTGCCGCGCGGCGCGCCCGGCGCGCAGTGGGCGGCATTGTTCGCCTCCGGGCAGTTCGTCGCCGCCAATCCGGCGCTCTTCTCGCTCGATGCGCGCACCGAAATCTGGACCGGGCAGGAACGCTTCGACCGGTTTGTGCCGAATGCCGCCGCAATCTTTGCTGCTGCCACACTCTCGTACACGTTCAACGGGATTACCTTTCACGGCTACCGTTCGCCCGACAGCCCGCTGATCTGGTTGCGCGACCATGTGTACGCCCAACGCGGCGCGCGCTACTTCGACGCCAACCTCAAAACCGCCTTCGACGACTTTCGCCGCTACCAGCAAGCGGACGGCAGTTTCCCCGATTTCCTGCCGCGCCCCCCGTGGACTGACCGCGCTCTGCGGGTGCCGGTCGAAGCCGACGTCGAGTACCTCTACGTCCAGGGGGTCTACGAAGCCTGGCAGGCAACCGGCGATGACGCCTGGATGCGCAGTCATCTCGAACCGATGCGGCGCGCCGTCACCTATTCGTTGCAGCATCCGCTGCGCTGGGATCCCGAACGGGGCCTGATCAAGCGACCGTTCACCATCGACACCTGGGATTTCGAGTACGGTCCGACGACGATCGACCCGGACACCGGCAAACCCGCGCCGCGCCACTGGATTGATAACCGGACGATCTGGGGCATTTTCCACGGCGACAACACCGGCATGGCGCAGGCGCTGACGATGCTGGCGCGGATGGAAGAGCGCGTCGGCGACGCAAACCTGGCGCGCGTCTGGCGCGATGTCGCCGCCGGTCTGATGCGCAACCTGAATGCGCTGAGCTGGAACGGGCGCTTCTTCCGTCATCACGTGCCCTTTCAGCCGTTCGACATCCCCGGCGTTGACCGGGAGCGGCAGTTGAGCCTCTCGAATGCGTATGCGCTCAACCGCGGCGTGCTCACCGTGCAGCAGGGGCAGGCGATCATCGACGAATATCTCGAACGCTCGAAGACGATGCGCGCATTCGCGGAGTGGTTCAGCATCGATCCGCCCTTTCCGCCGGGGAGTTTCGGGCTTGCCGGGCGCAGCGGCGAACTCCCTGGCGCGTATGTCAACGGCGGCATCATGCCGATCACCGGCGGCGAACTGGCGCGCGGCGCCTTCCGCTACGGCAACGAAACCTACGGGTTTGCCATCCTCGAACACTACTGGCTGCGCATGCTCAGTCGCGGGCGCACATTCCTCTGGTACCACCCGGACGGCGCAGAAGGCGTCGGCTCGGAAGACACCATCCCGACCGATGCGTGGGGGACGGCGGCGATGTTCACCGCGCTGATCGAGGGCGCTGCCGGCATCGAGGATCAGGGCATCGCCATGCGCGATGTGATCGTCAGCCCGCGCTGGGGCGCCGCCGGTCTGACCTTCGCCTACGTCTCGGCGCGCTACCCGGCGAGCGACGGGTATCTGGCATATGTCTGGCGCCAGAACCCGCGCAGCATTGACCTTGACCTGAGCGGGGTCTTCGACCGGGCGCGGGTGCGGTTGCTGCTGCCGCAGGATGCGCCGGGATCGGTCGAGACAGCGGTCAACGGCGCGCCTGTGCCGCACACCGTCGAAACTCTGCGCGCCAGCCGGTACGTCGTCATCGACGTGGCGGATATGGCGGTTGTTCAGGTGCAGGTGCGCTGGTAGCAACGCCCTACTCAAGCGTCCTCCACCATGAGCGCACTTTTTGCGCGCTGAGGAGCAGGAAATCGCGCTCCTGGTCGAACACTTCCAGCGTCACGATGCCGTCGTAGCCTGCGCGTTTCAGCAGGCGGATCGTCTGCTGCCAGTCGATCTTGCCCGCGCCAATCGGCATGTGGTCGTCGTCCTGCCCGCGGTTGTCGGAAAAGTGGACGTGCCGCAGCCGGTCGCCGAGTTCGTCGAGCAGGCGCTCCAGGTCGATCCCCGCCACGAAGGCGTGCCCGACATCGAGATGGAACCCCAGCCGCGGGTCGGCGTCGAGGATGGCGCGGATCTGCTTCAGCCCGAACCGGCGCCAGGGCGGATGCTCGACGATGATCTGAATGCCATACGGTTCCGCCAGGTGCGCCAGTTCGGCGAAACTGGCGCCGTTGCGCTGGAGTTCGTCGTCGTCGCCGTAGAGCGGCACGCCGCGCGTCATGTGCACATTGACCATCGTTGCGCCCAGCGTTGCGAAGACCGGGAGGGACGCCGCGATCTCCTCGACCGCTGCGCGTCGCACTCGCTCCACCGGCGAGGCAAAGGGCAGATACCAGGCGGTATGACCAACCACGCGCATGCCAGCGGCGTCGAGCAGCGCGCGCAGTTCCGCCGGATCGAAACTGTCGATCAACGCCGCCGGACCTTCAATCGTCAGATCGAGCGCATCGAAGCCGTTCTCCGCAGCCCAGCGCGCCTCGTCAAGAATCTTGCGCGCGGGATGGTTCATGTACGCCAGGTCCATTCTCCCGCTCCTGTTTTATTCGCAACTCCTGGCAATGAAACTCACACAAAGGCACGAAGGCACAAAGACTCTCCAGTCAAATAAAGAAGACGAGCCATGATCAACGGAGTGCACACGCGGAGTCTCTGCGCCTTTGTGCCTTTGTGTGCACCTGAAAGGTATTATCTCCGGACTCCCCGACCGACCCGCGTACCACAGTATGTTTCGAACAAGGTTGACGCGCAGACGCAAGCCTCACAATCAACAGACGCACCTTCACGTCTTTGCGCCTTTGCGTCAGCCTTTCTGATAATCCGCTATATGCTACACCGACGGCAGTCCGGCGAGCGCCATGGCGACTTCTTCCTCGGAGTACTCGTAGTCGCGCAGTTTGCCCGCCATATAGTCGGTGTACGCCTGCATATCGAAGTGCCCATGCCCGCAGAGGTTGAACAGGATCACGCGGCTGACCCCTTCCTCCTTGCAGCGCAGCGCCTCGCGGATCACCCCTGCAATGGCATGGTTGGCTTCCGGCGCCGGAATGATCCCCTCGGCGCGGGCAAACTGGACGCCAGCGCTGAACGTCTCAAGTTGCTGGACGTTGATGGCCTCGATCACCTTCAGTTCAAGCAGATGGCTGACCAGCGGCGCCATGCCGTGGTAGCGCAACCCGCCAGCGTGAATCCCCGGCGGCACAAAGTCGTGCCCCAGGGTGTGCATCTTGACGAGCGGCGTCAGT
>JANWXL010000449.1 GCA_025055265.1 Roseiflexus sp. | reverse complement strand
CTCGCCTCGTTCTGGTGGGCGCGGCGGCGCCGGGCTCCATCGGCCCAGGGGTCCTGCGGGCACGGCGGCGCCACGTCCCATCGGCCCATCGTTCCTGCGGGCGCGGCGGCGCCGCGCTCCATCGGCACATTGTTCCTGCGGGCACGGCGGCGCCGCGCGCCATCGGCACATTGTTCCTGCGGGCGCGGCGGCGCCGTGCTCCATCGGCACATTGTTCCTGCGGGCACGGCGGCACCGTGTCCCTACGGGCGCCCTTCCCGCATTCGATGTGCACCGTGCAACCCTACCGCGTGCTTACGTCTCGCCTGTTACCTTCCTGACTGGCTCCTGGTCCCTTCGTCGCCTCTTTCTTGTGGGCGCGGCGGCGCCACGTCCCATCGGCGCATCGTTCCTGCGGGCACGGCGGCGCCGTGCCCCTACGGGCGCCCTTCCCGCGTTCGATGGACACCGTGCAACCTTCCCACCTGCAACCTGCAACCCTCTTACCTCTCGCCTCACGCCTCTTGCCCCGTGCCTCGTGACTCAATTGTATCATACCCACTGCTTTTGCTATACTGTACATGAACGATCCGCTCTCCGAGTTCCAGAATTGAGGGTCTTATGGCTTACGCATCACTGATCGGCGCAGAGGTGCGCCGCAGGGAGGATCCGCGCCTGATTTCCGGCGCGGGACGCTACGTCGGCGACATGTCGCTGCCGGGTATGCAGCACGTCGCGTTCGTCCGCAGTCCATATCCACACGCCCGGATTGGATCTATCGATCCGTCGGCCGCGCTGCGTCTTCCAGGAGTCACGGCGGTTGTGACCGGCGAGGACCTGCGGGATGCCTGCACCGAGATGCTGTTTGAGGGCAGCGAAGGATCAGACGTGGCGGGAGAGGCGCCGCTGAAATATTCACACTATCCTATCTCGGTCGGCAAGGTGCGGCATGTGGGTGAAATTGTCGCAGCGGTCATCGCTGTCAGCCCGGCAGCGGCGGCAGACGGCGTCGCTGCCGTGATGGTCGACTGGCAGCCGCTTCCGGCGGTCGCCGACATGGAACAGGCGCTTCGTCCCGACGCTCCGCTTCTGTTCGAGGGATCGCAGAACAACATCGATCACGTATGGCGGCGCCAGCGCGGCGATGTCGAAGGCGCATTCGCCAGCGCCCATCGGATCGTAAAACTCCGCATGGTCAGTCAGCGTCTGTCGGGTGTGCCGATGGAAGGGCGCGCCGTACTCACGGCGCTTGATCCAACAACAGAGGGGTTAACAGTCTGGACGAGCACGCAGGCGGCGCACTGGATCCGGCGCGACCTGGCAAAAATGCTGGGCATGGCGGAAAATCAGATCCGCGTGATTGCCCCTGATGTCGGCGGCGGGTTCGGCGTCAAGATCGGCGTCTACCCCGAAGAGGCGGCGCTGGCAGCGCTCACGCGTCGCCTGGGGATGCCGTTGCGCTGGGTTGAGACGCGCCTGGAGCATATGCAGGCGACGACGCACGGGCGTGCGCAGATTGCAGAGTACGAGGCGGCAGTGACCGCTGATGGCGTCGTGACCGCGCTGCGCGCCCGTGTCATCGCCGACCTCGGCGCATATCCGGTGTCAACGGCTATTCCTGATCTGACAGGGATGATGGCGGTGGGAGTGTATCGAATTCCCGCCGTCGATTACGAAATCACCTGCGTCTACACCAACACGACGCCGGTTGCCGCCTATCGCGGCGCGGGTCGTCCGGAAGCCGCCTACTATATCGAGCGCCTGATGGATACGATTGCGCTCGAACTCAACCTCGATCCTGTCGAGGTGCGCCGACGCAATTTCATTCCGCCCGATGCATTCCCCTACAAAACGCCGGTCGGTCCGACCTACGATAGCGGCGACTACGACAAGGCGCTGAGCAAGGCGCTCGAAGTCGGGCGCTACGCCGATCTGCGCGCTGAACAACAGCGACGCCTCGCAGCGCGCGCCGCCGGTGAGCGTGTACCGCTTCTGGGAATCGGAGTCGCGTGTTATGTCGAAATGTGCGGCTTTGGTCCGTATGAAAGCGCCCATGTGCGTGTCGAGCCGTCCGGGACGGTCACTGTAATGACCGGCATTTCGCCCCACGGTCAGGGGACTGCCACCACGTTTGCGCAGATTATTGCCGATCAGCTTGGCGCCGATTTCGAGAAGGTCGTCGTGCGTAGCGGCGATACAGCAGTGACGCCGATGGGCAATGGCACGATGGGCAGTCGCAGCCTGGCGGTCGGCGGCGGTGCGCTCGTGCGCGCAATTGAGAAGGTGCGTGAGAAGGCGCGCCGGATCGCTGCGCATATGCTCGAAGCTGCGCTCGATGACGTCGTTTTCGATGAAGGGCGCTATCACGTCAAAGGCGCGCCCGACAGCGGATTGACGCTGGCGCAGATCGCCGAACGCGCCTACTCCGATGATCTGCCCGATGACATTGATCCAGGGCTGGAAGCGACCGATTTCTTCAAGCCGCCAGCATTGATCTACCCCTTCGGCGCGCATCTGGCGGTCGTAGAAGTCGATCCCGACACCGGCATTGTGACCGTGCGCGACTACGTAAGCGTCGATGATTGCGGTCCACGCATCAGCCCGCTGATCGTCGCCGGTCAGGTGCACGGCGGGCTGGCGCAGGGCATTGCGCAGGCGCTGTTCGAGGAAGTCGTGTACGATGAAAATGGACAGTTGCTCAGCGGGTCACTCATGGATTATACTCTTCCTCGCGCTGATGATCTGCCCTCGTTCGTGGTTGAACAAACAGTCACGCCGACGCCGCACAATCCACTGGGTGCGAAAGGGATCGGTGAAGCGGCGACCATCGGCTCGACGCCGGCAATCGTCAATGCTGTTGTAGACGCGATCAAACATCTTGGCGTGCGACATATCGACATGCCGCTGCGCCCCGAGAAGGTCTGGCGCGCCTGCAATCCGGCGCAGGGCGGAACGTAAGCGTCCTTCGCACATCCGCTGGCTGGCGCTTCGCAGCGCCAGCGCCAATGAAAGGAGCGCCCTCATGGGTCTCGGTCAGTTGTTCGGCAAGGACAAGGAGAAGAAGGAAGAGGAGAAGTCGGAGCAACAAAAGATCGGCGAGACGATCAAGAATCTCAGTGACCGCATATACGAGCTTCAGAAGCAACTGAACCAGCGCAACTCTGAAATCGACCAGTTGACGATGCAACTGGCTGAGGCTCAAAAGCAGGCGGAAGCCGCCAGAGGCGCCGCGAGCGCGGAACAGTTGACCCTTGCCGCCACGCAGGAAGCGCTTCAGGACGCGAATGCGCGCGTGCGTGAACTCGAGGCGCTGATCGGGCAACTGGCGAAGGAAAAGGCTGCGATGGAAGAGCAGGCGAAGAGCGCAGGCGCCGCCATTGCAGAGATGGCAGGCGGCAAACCGGGTCTGGCGGTCGGCGCAACCGCCTGGGTGCAAAAGGCGGGCGGCAAAAGCCTGCGGCGTCGCAGCGCCCCCGGTCTCAACTCACAGGTCTACGACGGTCTGGCGCCGGGCACGCAACTGACCCTGCTCGAAGGACCGGTCGCTGCCGACGGTTACCACTGGTGGCGCATCCGCGCCGTCGATGGACGGGAAGGATGGGTCGCTGGCGAGGAACTGGTGACCGCTCCTGAGTGACAGAATCCTGGAGCGTTTCTCAGGAAGGATTGACGCAAGGGCGCAAAGCGTCTTCGGACATCTGTGCGACCAGGCAGCGCGCCCTCTGAGCTGCGGGCTCATGAGGATTAAGAAATGAATCCGGTAAACCCGTGCTGCCGGGCCGCGCGTCCTTTGAGCTGCGGGCTAAAGCCCTCTCGCTCAGGTCGTAGGAGCCCCGAAGGGGCTTTCATACCCTCAGCAGGGGCTTTTGGAGTTTGAGAAATTAATCCGGTATCGCCTGTTGCAGCCCGCGCAGGCGGGCTTCGCTCTCCGTAGCCCGCGACTTCAGGCGTCGGGCGGACGAACGGATAGTGGGATATTTATTCAAAAACCATCAGCCCGCAGCGCCCTGGCTACCGGACCATTTTCTCAATCTTCGTCAGCCCGCAGCGCTCATGAATACCAGACTATTGTCTAAGCGTCTCGTCGACCCCTGACCAAATGCTCTGAGCAGATGTGG
>JANWXL010000362.1 GCA_025055265.1 Roseiflexus sp. | reverse complement strand
GACCGTTGAAGGCAAACAGTTGCACGAGCGGGTCGATGACCCGTTCTTTGTCGAAACGCGCCGCGATATCATCATCTCCCGATCTGTTCCGGTCGCCTCGTACACGCTGGGGCTATCCGGCATCTGCGATGTCGTGGAGTTCACCCGCGCCGCCGAGGGAGTTCGGTTGCCAGGGAGGGATGGCTTCTACCTGCCAGCGCCGGTCGAGTACAAGCGTGGCAGCCCCAAGCGCGAACCGGTGGACGAAGCGCAACTCTGCGCTCAGGCGATGTGCCTGGAGGAAATGCTGTCAATCGCCATCCCGCGTGGTTATTTGTACTATGGGAAGACCCGCCATCGCGAGCCGGTTGAACTGACCGACGAGCTGCGGCGGTTGGTGCGCGATGCAGCCGCCGAAATGCATGCCTACATGGCGCGTGGCTACACGCCGCGCGTCAAGACCTCCAAAGCCTGCCGCTCCTGCTCGCTGGCGGACGTCTGTCTTCCCGGCATGCAGGCGAGCGCCGCGTCTGCCGCCGCCTACATTCAGCGCCAGATCGAGAGCGCCTGAAAACGCTACGGGAGGATTTTTGTGAAACGTCTGAACAACGTCCTGTACGTCACCACGCCCGACGCCTATCTCGCACTCGACGGCGAAACCATTGTCATCAGGAAAGACGCGCACGAGTCGTGGCGTCTGCCGCTCCACAACCTTGAGCACATCGTCTGCTTCGCCTACCAGGGTGTCAGCCCAGCGCTCATGGGCGTCTGCGCCGAGCGTAACATCGGATTGACCTTCCTCGACCCAAACGGACGCTTTCGCGCACGGGTGTCAGGAAGAACACGCGGCAATGTTCTGCTGCGCAAAAAGCAATACCGGATATCGGAGGATCGTGAGCTGCGCACGCCGATTGCTGCCTCATTCGTCCAGGGCAAGGTCTACAACTGTCGCAAAGTGCTCGAACGCGCGGTACGGGACCATGCTCTCTTGATTGATGTCGAAGCGGTCAAAAAAGCGTCGGCGGCGCTCAAAGAGGCGCTGCCAGCCACTGCCCGCTGCAACGGTGTCGAAGCGTTAATGGCCATCGAAGGCAACGCTGCCAGCATCTATTTTGGCGTGTTTGATCATCTCATTCTGCACCAGAAAGATGACTTTCGTTTCGGGGAACGGTCGCGTCGACCGCCGCGCAACGCCATGAACGCATTGCTATCATTCCTTTACACCCTGCTGACGAACGAATCCGTATCAGCGCTGGAGACCGTCGGCCTCGATCCGTATGTCGGCTTCCTGCACGCCGACCGGCCGGGGCGTCCGTCGCTGGCGCTCGATCTGATGGAAGAATTGCGACCGGTATTTGCAGATCGGCTGGCGCTCTCACTGGTTAATCGCAAGCAGATTGCAGCGAAAGGGTTCACGCACAAAGAGAGCGGCGGCGTGGTAATGGACGACGACACCCGCAAGGTCGTGATAGGCGCCTGGCAGGAACGGAAGAAAGAAGAGATTCTGCACCCTTTTCTGAAAGAGCGCATACCTTTCGGGCTGATCCCGCACGTCCAGGCGACGTTGCTAGCGCGACACCTGCGGGGCGATCTGGACGCCTACCCGCCGTTTTTCTGGAACTGAACAGGAGGGCTTATGATGGTCTTGATCACCTACGACGTCAACACCGAGACTGAGGCAGGCAAGCGGCGTTTGCACAAAGTGGCGAAAGCGTGTCAGGACTACGGGCAGCGGGTGCAGAAATCAGTGTTTGAATGCATTGTCGACGCCGCGCAACTCCGGCAATTGCAGGCCAGGCTGGAGCGGATCATCGACAAAGAGACCGACAGCATCCGCTACTACTATCTGGGTAATGAATGGCGCAACCGGGTCAGGCATGTAGGCGTAGACACCAGCCTGGATCTGGAAGGGACGCTCATCACCTGATCTGCGAACCGGAAGCGCACATCAAATCGTCAGGAGGTTCGCAGGTTCAGCAGCACCTTAATAACCTCATATAAGGACATTTCTGGTTGGATTTGCTCCTGAACATCAGGAGTATGATACAATATCTGGTGGTGGCAGACTGTGATGCCACCAGATGTTGCGGCGTCGCCTTCCCCCCGGAAGGCGTGGATTGAAAC
>JANWXL010000350.1 GCA_025055265.1 Roseiflexus sp. | reverse complement strand
AGTGTTCTGGAAATACTCTTGGAGTATCTTGAGCGCCTCTGGGCGAAGAAGGAGCGCCTGTTCAGGCGTCAGACGCTGATCGTACCAGGGAATGAGGGTAGATGGCGCGATAATGCCAAAACGTGCAGAGAGGATAGCAATATCCAGCAAAGCGGAGGCGTCGGGATGCGTGCGCAGAAACTTGCGCAGGACGCGAAACTGTGGTCCGTCGTAGCGTTCCAGCGCAGGAAGCGGTTCTGTATCGGCGCGTTTACGTTGGGAACAGGCAATCAGCAGGAATGATCGTGGCTGAATCATGGATTATGTCACAGCGCGCACCTTGCAGCGCGCCTGCCAGATATCCGCGACTTCTGCGGCGTAACGGGTCAATAGTTCATTTCCGAATGATACTGGCTCAACGCCGAGTTCCGCCAGTCCTGCAGTTGGAACCGGCGTTCCCGCCGTGTCAATGTTGAATCCGGCGTGGATCAGGGTCGAAATGGCGCTGGTTGTGGCGATTGAAACTGAGAGTTTCCCAGATTGATTATTGGGGCGCGGCAGATAGAGATCGTCGCCATTGCGCATGAGCGTGCGTCCGGTCAACGATGTCAATAGTTCTCCTGCGATGACCATCAGCAGTCGCTGACGGTACACGGTCAGATGCAGGTCGCCGGAAAAGAATTCGACCAGCACGTGCAGCATCTTTGGACTGAAGATCGGCGCTCTTGCCTTGACATCTTCAATATCGACCATGTCATCAAGATCAACGCGGCACGGGCCAATGAAAGCGATGGCGGCATCTCCCAGGAGGTTAAAGTGGCGGTAGATCCAGTGCGATGTCAGCTGGCGACCGTCATAGGCGATTTCCCGGTCGGTTATGAGCAGGGTATGTATCATTGCTCTCGAAGGGTTGCCTGTGACCCCACACCGCTTGAGATTGACAAGAGTGCGCAAAAATGCGTCGTTTCCATTGCGCACTGGTGCGTCTTCGCACGATTGAGTCAGCCTTTTTGAGCGATGCTCTCGGAGGGTTGATGAGCGACACGCCGCCAGGTCAGAATGAGTACCACTGCAAGGGCAGTCATCCAGAGTTTGCCCACGACCTGACCTGCCAGGAAGTTCAGCGAGCCGAACGCCAGCCAGAGAAAGAGCGCGCTGTCCACGATGACCCCGACGGTGTTGGACGCCACAACCGCGCCCAGCCAGTGACGCTGGCGCAGCGGCGAGTAGACGGCGAAATCCGCCAGTTCGCTGAAGAGAAACGCCAGTCCGCTGGCGAGCGCCAGTTGCGCGCTGAGGGTTGCGGAGAGCGCCGCTCCGGCGATAATGGCGGCAACGACCCAGCGCCGTCCCAGCGTTTCCTGCAGCGCGTCGCGCAGTGAAAATGCGAGACCGGCGAAGTAGACGCCAGCCGGTGCGGTCAGACCGAACCCGACGGAAACGAACCCGAATGCCGAAATCGCGAAATTGGCTGCAAAGATGGTTGCAATGTAGCCTGCGAGCGTAAGCGTGCCAGGGATGCGGTGAGACACACGTGCTCCTTGGTATTGTTTCTCTCGTCTCACGCTGACGCGACGACGTCTGTCGCCACAGACAGGCGGTTCGCCTGGCAGTGATACGGAGACGACTCTCAGTTCGGCAGATTATACCGCATTACTGCGGCGCTCTCGCAGACATGGCCGCCTCAACTTTCCTCCTCAATCCCTACAAGCGCGTAGATCGCTCCATCATACGTGACGCGGCTGACATATGGGTGCAGGGTCGCATCGTTTGAGGCGCGACGGTAAATGGAGCGCGTATTGGCTTCATACTCAATGAGCAGGTAATCGCCGTTGGTATAGACAAGCGGATTGCTGGCGTTGGCCGCAGCTTCGTCATAGCCAGGGACGTCGTCCATCGGGTTTGCTCCTTATCATGTCTCTCAATTGTTCGACTCCGGGCGCCCGCAGGAGTTGAATGAATAGGACGTTTGAATGCTCTGGTGAGTGAGAGAGCGCACGGATTCGCGCAGATCGAGGCGGATGGATGCGGGTCAGTCGTTTCCGCCACTGGCAGATCCGTGCGAATCCGTCGCATCCGTGTGAATCCGTGTCCCTCCCACACCGGGCGCCCACAGGGGGGCGCCCCTACGACCGGCGTCCACGAGGGGCGCCCCTACGGATGGCGCGCTGCGCCGTTGCGCAAGGGGATCGGAATGTCAGTCGGTCCCTCGACGCCGGTTTCGATCAGGGTGTTGCTCACGATCGTCGTTGCGCGCCGCTCGAAGATGGTGTTGGTGATTTCGTCGACCAGCGCAATCGCGCCGTTGTAGCCGACAATTGATCGGCGGTGGTAGCCGAAGCGATCCTCAACCGGGAAACCGACCCGCACCAGCGGTATCTTTTCCGCTTCGGCGATAAATTTGCCTTTCGAGTGCCCGATGAGCAGATCGACCGGTTTTTGCTTGATGCGCTTGTGCAGTTCGTGCAGATCGCCTTTGAGAATAATCTCGCTCTCGACTCCCAGTTCTTCCGTCAGCTCGACCATCCGCTCCCCCCAGGGGCGGTTGTCGGCGGCGGTCAGGATGTATGCCGGGGTCATGCCCATTTCAGCGATCAGCCCCACCAGCCCTTCAAGCAGGTCGGGATCGCCGTAGAGTGCGACGCGCAACCCGGTGGTGTACATATGCGTGTCAACCAGTGCATCGAGCAGGCGCGCCCGCTCAACCTCCAGCGCTTCGGGGATCGTATGGTCGGTGATCTCGACCAGCGTGTTGACGAAGGCATCGGTGTTCTTCAACCCGATAGGCATGGTCAGCACGTGGGCGGGAACGTTGTAGCGTCGTTCGTAGATGCGCGCCGCTTCGCCGCCGATGTGGCG
Organism: Roseiflexus sp.; assembly: GCA_025055265.1. Lineage (GTDB taxonomy): Bacteria > Chloroflexota > Chloroflexia > Chloroflexales > Roseiflexaceae > Roseiflexus. The sequence goes on along the minus strand of JANWXL010000350.1, from coordinate 3,629 downwards.
CTGGAGCGCGATCGTCGCCAGCGACTTCGAGGAGCTGCGCAGTTCCTCGACAGTCGTGCCGCCGCGCGGGAAATGGGGACGCGGGTGGTAGTAGCCGCCGTCGAGGGTCTCCGAATAGTCGGTGATCCACAATCCGTGCAGCCCCATTTCACGCAACACGTGCTTCAGTTCGCGGATGTCGCCGGGGTTGACCCAGCCGGGAATGATGTTGATTTTGCCGTTGGTCTCTCCCTTCTTTTTGCGGCGATCCGGCAGGTTGAGCGCAATCTCCTTGAGAAAGTTGTCGAAGCCGGTTGTGTGGTTGCCAATGTACGACGGGGTTTTGACCGACAGGATCGGGATGGTGACCTCCGGGTGCTTCTCCAGAAACTCGTCGATAATTGCCGGAATGTCGTCGCCAATCGTTTCGGAGAGACAGGTCGAACAGACCATGATCATCGTCGGGTGGAACCGTTCCCAGATGTTCTTGAGCGCCGCGATCAGGTTCTGTTTGCCGCCGTAAACCGTCGTTTTTTCAGTGAGCGAGGTGGTGGCGACTTCGACCGGCTCGCGGAAATGGCGCGCCATCTGGTGCCGCGGGTAGGTGGCGCATCCCTGCGAGCCGTGGTTGATCGTGATGGCGCCGTGGATGCCGTAGTTGGCGAGCATCGCCCCGATCGGCGCGCACGAGCGGGTGGGGTTGATAGCAACGGCGCGCTCCTGCATGGTGAGACAACTGGTCATGATTCCACCTCCTCGAAACCGTGCGTGGCATGGCGATCAGCAGGCGCCGGTCGGGCGTGCTGATGCAGAAGGTTCCAGACGGGCGCGTGCAGGGCTTTGTCGATGTCACGGGCAAAGTTGACCATGCCCACAAAACCGGCATAGGGTCCGGTGTCGTAGGTATGCCCGTTGACGAACGGTACGCCGAGTTTGTATGCCAGGTACCGCTCCTTGTTGCCTGAGATGAACAGGTCAGGGCGGCGGCGGGTCAGGATTTCTTCGATTTCAGGAACGTTCGGGTTGTCGATCACCAGCGCGCCTTCCGCAATCTGCCGGAAAATCTTCTCGTAATCGTCGGTGTGCCCGAAGGTTGTGGCTGCGGTCTCGGTTTCCATGCCCAGTTCGCGCAGCAGTTCGATCCAGTGCCAGGTGCGCGGACCGCCCTGATAGATGAAGACGCGCTTCCCCTGCAGGCGCTGGCGGTATGCATCGATTGCCGGTTGAATGCGGGCGATTTCGTGGGCAATCACTTCTTCGGCGCGCGCTTCAAGCCCGAAGAACGCGGCGGTGTTGCGCAGCGCCTGCGACATGTTTTTGATGCCCCAGAGTGTGACATTGATATAGGGCGTGCCGTACTTTTCCTTCATCATGTCGGCGATGTATGTTGCGGATCGCTGGCAGTGCACGATGTTGAGCGCCGCCTTGTGCATGATCTTCAGGTCGTCCACTGAAACATTCCCGGTGAAGCGGGCGATGATCCGTAAGCCGAGCGCCTCGAAGAGATACTCGAAGGTGCGGATGTCGTTCTTGATGTTGTAGTCGCCGATAATGTTGATCGAACGGCTGAAATCGCCCTCCGGCTCGACCGAGCCGACCAACTGGCGGAAGATCGTCTCGTTGCCGATGTGGTGCCCCAGCGACTGACTGACGCCGCGAAATCCTTCGCACTCGAAGAACACCACCGGCTTGCCGATGATTGCCTCCGCCTGTTTGGCGACATCGCGCCCGTCGTCGCCGATCAGCGCTGTGGAGCAGGTGTTGTAGACAAAGACCGCCTTTGCGTCGGGAAACTCGGCGTTCGCCTCGATGATCGATTGCAACAGTTTTTTCTCGCCGCCGAAGACAATATTCGTCTCGTTCATGTCGGTGACGAAGGTGTACTTCATATGAAAATCGCTGTCGGCGAGGTGAGGACGGTAGCCCCACGAGAAGAAGGCGCACCCGATCGGTCCGTGCGTCAGTTGAATGGCGTCCTTCACCGGTCCGCCGACGACGCCGCGACAGCCGGCGTAGGTGCAGCCGCGCTCGGTCATATCGCCGGGCGTGGTTGCGACGTTGTTGGCGATGAAACAGGCGGTGCCATCGCCGCGCTGACATTTCCCGCCCGGTCCTTTGATCGCGATATGGATCGCGCGTTCAGGCAGGGTCTGATTGCATTTGAACTGCATGGCGTTGCTCCTTCCGCTGCGCCAGAAACTTCGGAATACAGACTCGTTCGCCCGCGCCGCACCCCTCCTCGCCGGGCACGCCGATGGCATCGGCGCGGCACCGCTGGCAGTTGCGAAACTGTTCGATGACCGTGGCGCACTCGTCGCGCACCCGGTTGACCAGGTCGGGCGAGGGTTCCGGCAGGTGCGCAAACTTTGCCAGGGGCATCAGCGGGATGATGTTCATGATGTAAGCGCCGTGATCTTTGACGACGCGCGCGACATCGATCAGATGATGGTCGTTGACTCCGGGAATGAGCACCGAGTTGACCTTGACTGCCATCCCGCGCAGCGCCGCTTCCCGCAGACCAGTCAACTGGTTGCGCAGGAGCAGCGTACACGCCTCGCGTCCGCGATAGGTTTTGCCCTGGTAGCGCACATGGGCGTATATCTGCTCGCCAATCGCCGGATCAACCGCATTGATGGTGATAGTCAGCGTGGTGATGCCAGCCCGCTCGATGGCGTCGATCTGATCCGGCAGCAGCAAGCCGTTGGTCGAGAGGCAGCGGATCAACTGCGGAAACTCATCGCGCGCTCGCTCGAAGGTGGTGAGCGTCGCCTTGTTTGCCAGCGCATCGCCCGGACCAGCCACGCCGAGGACGCGCAGGCGCGGATCGCAGGCGATGGCGTGGCGCACCGTATGCAGCGCCTCGTCGGGCGATACCACCCGCATTGTGACGCCGGGACGATTCTCGTTCGGGCAGGCGTACCGGCGGATGCAGTAGTTGCACTGAATGTTGCAGCGCGGCGCCACCGGCACGTGGATGCGCCCGAAGCGGAAATGCGCTGCGCGGCTGTAACACGGATGCGTGCTCAGGTCGACTTTGGGAAAGCAGACGCCCTGACACGCTCCAGCGGATGAAGCGTCCATCGAAGCCTCCATGGCGCTACAGTCGTTCTCACCACGCTTGATCTTGACAGCAGGCGTCGGCTTCGACAGGCTCAGCCGAAGCGAATGCACGACGGCTCACACGCGTCGTAAGAACTGCGCTGGCGCGCCGCTAATCAGCAATTCCGTATTCGCGCATCAAGTCCTCGAGTTCTTCCTGCGTGATCGGGGTCGGGATGGTGAACTCGTCGTTCTCGTCGATCTTGCGCGCCAGCTCGCGGTACTCGTGCGCCTGCGGCAGATCGGGGTCGTAGTCAATGACGGTTTTCTTGTTGATCTCAGCGCGTTGCACATCTTTGCTGCGCGGGATGAAGTGGATCATCTTCGTATTGAGGCGGCGCGCGAACTCTTCGACCAGCGCTCGCTCGTTCTCGACGAGGCGCGAGTTGCAGATCAACCCGCCAAGGCGAGCATAGCCGCGTTCAGCGAACTTCTTGATGCCTTTGCAGATGTTGTTCGCTGCGAAGAGCGCCATGTACTCGCCGGAACAAACGATGTAGATCTCTTCGGCGTACCCTTCGCGGATCGGCATCGCAAACCCGCCGCAGACC
>JANWXL010000318.1 GCA_025055265.1 Roseiflexus sp. | reverse complement strand
AACACCACTGATAGTCCCAGACATGCCAGGATCGTTCCGGCATTGTTGCGGTAACGGGCAGCGACTTCCTGGAATTGAAGGATGATATGGGATAGCCAATGCGGCAAACGTTCCAGGCGAACAGGCGAGAAGCCGAGTATGACAGCAAACGCGACGACCGAGAGCGCGACCCCAATACCCGCCCCCAACGGCAACCACGCTGGCGCGTCCAGCACACCGGGCATGAGCGCAAGCGCCAGCGCTGCCAGCGCCGCCAATGCTATCAACCCGGTGAACCGTTCCATAAGGATGCTCGACCACACAGCCGCGCCATTGCCCATCTCCCGCGCAGCCGCATATCCACGCCCGAGATCGCCACCGACATCGGAAGGCAGAAGCGTGCCAGCCAGCGCTCCCATCAGGTACCATTGCACCAAACGGGTCAGCGGTGTCTGAATGCCCTGAGCGCGCAGCAACCACTGCCACTTCAGACAACTCAACACCACGCCAACAAAATAAATTGCCACGCACCCCGCCAGCGGCAGCGGATGGGCACTCAGAACAGCGCTCCAGGTTGCGTGCATTCCGGCAAAGTGAGTCACAAGGAGCGCAACCAGTGTGATACCCAGACTCAGACGAACCCAGTGCAACCAGCGTTTCATTGTGATGGTCGACCAATCATCAGAATGGCGCGTGCAAACGTCAGCCGCAGCTTGTAGAGTTTCTCTCCCACCGTTCCCGGCGTTATCCGGGCAACCTGTCCCAGAACACGCCCCCGAGCGTCTGTCCGGCAACCCATCCTGTCAGACCGATGAGCGGACCATACAGGCTGCGATCATCGATGATAGTCAGCTCCGCATCGTGATATATCTGGCGCAACCGGCGTCGGGTCGTAACAAAGCTGTGGCTATAGCCGCAATTCCAGAAATCTTCGCGCAACGCAAGGTAATCCGGCGCGATAATTACGACCAGACCACCGCATTTCACTACTCGGCGCATCTCTTCCAGAAACGTGAGCGCCTCGCTATAGCCAGGGCTGTGTTCGATTACGTGAGATGCAAAGACAATGTCAAACGTCTCGCTCGCGCACGGCATATGCGTCGCCCGGGCTAGCACACCGCGATGACCGCGCCTCGAAAGGCCCCTCAACAGCCGGGCATTGATGTCGAGGGCGCAATATTGCAAATGTTTCTGGCGACACGCATCTGCGAATGCGCCTCTCCCCGGTCCAATCTCAAGCAGGGACGAGGCAGAGGGCAATGCGCGCATCAGGCGGTCGAGCACATAGCGCGTCTGTGCACGCACCCATCCCTTTCCCACCGAGGTCGCCGACCAGTCGCCATAATAGTCGTAGAATGGCATACTCACTCCAGGAGTGGGCAAACCAGGCGCCAGTATGCAGCAAGCGCTCGCTCCAGCGCCTGCTGCATCAAACGCTCTGCTGGATGTTGGAGTAATCCGGGAACATACGAAAAACCATACGCCGAGAGCAGTTCGCGGTCGGAAAGACGCCGCGAGGACTGAATGCGACTGCGGTGAAAACGCAGAATGGGCCAGAGACGCACGATATCATGGAGCGCGCGCCGGTAGGCGCGCATCCATCCTTTGCGCAGCGCCGCTGCTGCAATCACTATTTCATAGATTGCCAGCGCAGGCAGACACACGAGAATCGTTCGGGGCGCATAGATCCTGGCGATCAGCATCCAGCGGTTGCGATAGATCAGATACGCGCGTCGTTCCGGGTAGCCGCCGCTCCCGCGCCAGCTTGTCTCCGGGTTGCCCTGCCGGTGATAGACCACAGACCGCGGCGCAACATAGCATCGCCAGCCGCGCAACCGCATGCGCAGAGACAGATCAAAATCATTCAGATAGATAAAAAAGCGCGGATCGAATCCGCCCACTGCGAGTGCACGTTCTCGATGCACCAGGAGCGATGTGCTCGCCTGCGCGCCCACTTCGACCGGCGTTGTATCGCAGGGAACATCTGCCAGAGGCGCAAAACCGTTGCGCAGAGTCATATGCCCGACATAATGGGCATACCCGCCATCATGGTGGATACGCCCCTGCTCAACCAGCACGGCGCGCGAGCCGACCATGCCAACCGCAGGCCACATTGCTGCTGCGGTCTCGAGGAGCGGCTGCAGCCAGTCGGCAGGTACGATCGTATCGTGGTCAAGAAACAGCACCCACGCGGTTTCAGTTTGCTGAAGCGCCAGATTGCACGCAGCGCTGTGCCCGATGTTTTGGGGCAGTGCAATCAGCGTATATTCTGCAAAATGGCGCCGCACAATCTCGACCGTGCCATCCGTCGAGGCGTTGTCCACAATCAGGACGCGAACTCCAGGCGCTGCAGCCCGAACCGAGTGCAAACACTCCTGGATGTATGCCGCAGAATTGTAGGTGATCAGCGCAATCGTGACGCCGGGATCAAACGCTTCCATCGCCTCCCGCCCGCCGATAAACCTCCAGATACCGCCGTACCACATCTTCCCATGCAAAATGAGCGATCCGGGCGCGCGCCCGCGCGCTCAGATCGGCGCGCAGGTCGTCGTCGTGCATCAACCGCCGGATTGCAGCACGTAACGCAGACACGTCCTGCGGCGGAACCAGGATGCCCGCATCCCCCACCACTTCCGGCATGCCGCTCACATTCGTGGTAATAACGGCGCATCCGCCAGCCAGCGCCTCAAGCAGCACCACCGGGAAGTTGTCGTTCGTCGAGGGAAAGACAAAGATGGCGCTGGTAGCATACAATTCTTCGAGCGGCTCGCCCTTGATGAACCCGCGCCAGTCGACCGGCACACCCAGGCGCTGCGCCTGCGCCTTCAACTCCTTCAGCATCGGTCCATCGCCTGCAATTGTGACCTCCCACCCATCGAGCGGCAACTCTGCCAGTGCTTCGAGCAGGTACTGCGCGCCTTTGCGCGGAAACAACCGGCTGACGAACAGGATGCGACGCTCCCGCGCTTCGGCTGGCTCAGCGCTCCGCTCGCCGCAGCGTCGTGGCGACGGATCGAAACCATAGGGGATCACCTCGACCGGCAGATCGCAGACACGCCGTATGAGAGTGCGAAGATAGCGGGATGGCGAAACAATTGCATTGGCGCTGCGGGCGACCACGCGCCAGACCGGAGCGATCAGCCGATGCCCGCGTATGAAACGATCCGGATTGTACCCCGGCACATCCGACCCGTGCGCCGTAATTACCAGCGGCAATCCGCTGATGCGACGCACAGCAGCCGCAAGGATGCCGGTTGGCACGATGAAATGCGCGTGCACCACGTCATAGCGCCAGCGTCGCGTAAGCGCCAGCGTTGGCGGCAACGCTGAGATGACGTAACTCAGCAGTTCGGGAGTTTCGGCACGCACCATCGAGCGTCGCAGCACCGGGACGCGAATAATGCGCACCCTGCCAGCCATCTCAACCCGTGGCAGGCGCTGATATCCCATCGTGACGACATCGACCTCGTGCCCCGCTGCAGCGAGATGCTCACACAATGCGCGTGTCACCGGGCTTGCGCCGCCGCCGAGGGGCGGATATTCGTAGTTGAGCGTCAGGATGCGCATGATGCGCCTTCCTCCTGTGCGCAGATCCGCCACGTTGCTCCTGCCAGCCCGATGGACAATGGCAGATAGAGGGCGAGTGAGCGAGCGAACACAATGTCGGCGCTGATAGCTGGCAACGCCAGAATCCCCCAACTGATCAGTACAACCGGCACAACCGTTCGCAGCGGCAGCAACGCCATCGGCAGCAAGAGCGCCACGTGGTTATAAAAACTGCGCGTTGGTAGAATCAGCATTACCGCAGTGACGACCCCGGCAAGCAAGAGTCGCGCGTTGCGCCAGCGCCACGCAACGAACGCACACACTATGGTTAGCACGCCAGCCAGCGCACCGGTAAAGGATACCGCATCGATCCGATTCTGATCTTCAGCATCATAGGCGCGCACCTGCTCTAGCCATGCAAATGGCCAGCCCGGCGCCAGCGCCTGCGTGCCCACCCAGAATATCAGCAAACCGAGCGCCAGCCCCGTCCACCAGCGACGGGGAACGTTGGTGCACAGCGCATATGCTGCAATTCCCGCCAGGAGCGCAATGCCCACATTCGGTTTGAGTAGCGTCAGAGCCGCAACTGCACCGGAGAGCAACCAGCGCTCCCTGCGCAGCCAGTAAAGGCTGAGTATGGTCCACAGGAGCAGCATCGGTCCCCATTGTCCTTCCTCCAGCGATGCCCAGAGCGGAAAATACGCCAGCATCGGTGCGACGATCCGGGGATCGAGACGGTTGTGCAGCGCTATTGGCAGAACGCCCGCAATTGCCAGGCTCATCAGCGCCCACACGGTCGATGCCCACGCAAGCGACAGCGGCGCGAGCGGAAGGCAGACCAGCACCGCCGGAAAGGGATACGCAAAGCCAGATCCGGTTCCCAACAGCCGATCACCGGTTGGTCCATAGGGGTCGATGCCAGCCAGCCAGAGACGAACCGCCATCCACCAGACCTGAAGATCGGGTTCGGTGTACACCGTAGCATACGCATGGTGAATGACAGTAATGAGACAGGCGCTGGCAGCAATCAGCGCCCACAATTGCCAGCGCACCAGAACGATG
>JANWXL010000071.1 GCA_025055265.1 Roseiflexus sp. | reverse complement strand
CGACTGGCGCTGCTGCTCAACCCGATGACGCTGACGCAACTGGGACGCGGAACGGCGCTGGTTGCACACGCGCCGGAGCAGAGCCAGCGACGCCGCGCGCGATTGCTTGTGGTGGATGACTCCTTCGCCACCCGCGAGTTGATCCGCAGCATTCTGAGCGCCGCCGGGTATGAGGTGGCGACCGCCGTCGATGGACGCGATGCACTTGACAGACTCCGCGCCGAAACCTACGATCTCGTCGTCAGTGACGTCGAAATGCCCCGGATTGACGGCTTTACTCTGACCAGTTGCATCCGCAATGAGTTGGGCAAGACCGATCTGCCGGTCATTATCGTGACCAGTCTGGCGTCGGAGGCGCACCGTCGGCGCGGACTCGAAGTCGGCGCACAGGCATACATTGTCAAAAGTCAGTTCAATCAGAGCAACCTGCTGGAGACCATCCGGCAGTTGATCGGCGCGTAATTCATTCCCTGTCTTCTATCGTTGTCCGGGTCCCACAGACCGGTTGCGACGCGAAAGGACACGAGGCGTACTATGGCAGAAAAGATTCTGGTGGTCGACGATAGCAAGCTGGTGACCGATATTGTCAAGATGCGCCTTGGCATGTACGGCTACGAGGTGCGCCTGGCGCACAGCGGCGAAGAGGCGCTCAAAGCCATAGAAGAAGAAGTGCCCGACCTGCTGGTGCTCGATGTCCATATGCCGGGGATCGATGGGTATGAAGTCTGTCGCCGGTTACGCGACAACCCGGCGCTGGACGATCTACGCATTATTATGCTGACGTCAAGCGACGACAAACATGCCGCTTTTGAGGCTGGCGTCGATGACTACCTGAACAAGGATGTCGATCTGCTCAACCTGCCGAACCGGGTCAAGATCATCCTGGAGATGGAGTAGCGCAAGAACCTGGCGCATATCCAGCAGTCATTGGTTCAAAACACGTCCGTGCTACCTGCTGCGTTCACACGATGCGCCATCGAGGCGACTCGGCGGCTTGTTTGGTATGGACGCGCAATCTGCTATCGCCGGTCGTTCGCGTTGAACGAAATGAGTTGACGCATGACCAGACCCATCCGTGTTGTCGTGGTGGACGACTCTGCCCTGATGCGGCGGTTTATTACTGACATGCTGCAGCGCGATCCGTCTATCCAGGTCGTTGGCGTTGCGTCGAACGGGCGTGAGGCGATCGAGGTCGTGCAGCGGTTACGTCCCGATGTTGTGACTATGGATGTGCGCATGCCGGTGATGGATGGGCTGGCGACGACTGAGCATCTGATGGCGTATTGTCCGACGCCAATCCTGGTGCTGACTGCATCGCTTGCCAGTTATGAGGTGGACATCACCTTCAAGATGCTTGGCGCCGGCGCGCTTGAGGTGGTCGAAAAGCCGCGCGGCGGCGACGCGCGATCGATCGAACACGCCGCGCGCGATCTGGTGCGGCGGGTCAAGATTCTGTCGCGGGTCAGGGTCGTCACCCATCTGCGTGGTCGCCGCCGCACGCCCGGTGATGGATTATCGCCGCAATCAGTGCCTGTGGATCATCAGACGTTGGTTCATGAGAAGCACCCGGCATCTCCGACCAACGCCGCGTTCGTTCCGCCGATCCGACCCGCAACCGATGCTTCGCTCTCCCCGGTTGTCGTCATTGGCGCGAGCACGGGCGGCCCACGGGTCATCCACCAGATAATTGCCGGTCTGCCGCGCGCATTCCCGGCTGCGGTGCTGGTTGTGCAGCACATTGCGGAAGGGTTCAGCGAAGGGATGGCGGAGTGGCTGGCGAGCGCCGGTACGCTGCCAGTGCGCGTAGCGCAGGAAGGGTCGCCCATTCGCGCCGGGGAAGTGCTGATCGCCCCTGACCGACGCAATCTGCTGGTGACGCACAATGGCGTGGTTCATTTGAGCGATGCGCCGCTGCTCATTCAGCGACCATCAATAGATGTCACGATGCAGGCAGTCGCCGATGTATATGGCTCGCGTGCGGTCGGAGTGCTGCTGACCGGCATGGGGCGCGATGGAGCGTATGGTATGCGGTCGCTTCATCGCCGTCAGGCGTATACCATCGCGCAGGACGAGGCAAGTTGCGCGATTTTTGGTATGCCGCGCGCCGCCATTCAACTTGGCGCGGTGCGCGAAGTGCTGCCGCCGTCCGCCATTGCACCTCGGTTGGTGGAAGTAGTGGCCGGGTTGGTTGAAGGTTGCCGGTAGAGACGTTGCCCCGCAACGTCTCGAAGCGTCGCAGGGCGAAGGTTGCCCCGCAACGTCTCGAAGCGTCGCAGGGCGGGGATGTTGCCCCGCAACGTCTTGAGGCGTCGCAGAGTGGACATTGATCGCAGGAAGGATTATGAAGCGCGAGGTTTGCATGCGGAAAGGTTGAGATGGAAGGTGAAGCGTGGACGTTACACATTGAGCATCCCTCTGCGCCCTCCATGTCTCTGTGGTTTAGGCGTCAAGATTGAACACGAATGAGTGATATGAGCACGGCGCCCGATCTGTTCATTCCTCCACCTGTGCGTCTCTCGCCGGAGACGTTTGACCGGCTGCGCACTCTGCTCGCGGATTATAGCGGCGTTTACCTGGATACGGCGCAGCAGCGCGTGCTGGAGGCGGGGCTGGCGCA
>JANWXL010000050.1 GCA_025055265.1 Roseiflexus sp. | reverse complement strand
TCGGGTTGCTGAACCTGGCGGTCACCTCGCGCCCCGACCCTGCCCCCTGGCGGCGGGCGCATCTCGCGCGGCTGCCCCCAACCCCAGGTGACCGTCCACGCTGGTCGTGCTCACAACCACATCCGGGCGCCCACAGGGGGGGCGCCCCTACGTGATTGCCGGGGCGCTGGCGGTGAACCGGCAAATTGCTCTCACCCAGGCGGTGACGGTCCCCTCGCGCCCCGACCCTGCTCCCTGGCGGCGGGCGCATCTCACGCGGCTGCCCCCAACCCCAGGTGACCGTCCACGCTGGTCGTGCTCACAACCACATCCGGGCGCCCACAGGGGGGCGCCCCTACGCGATTGCCGGGGCGCTGGCGGTGAACCGGCAAATTGCTCTCACCCAGGCGATGGCGGTCACCTCGCGCTCTGCCCCTGCCCCCTGGCGGCGGGCGCAGCTCGCGCGGCTGTCCCCAACCCCAGGTGACCGTCCACGCTGGTCGTGCTCACAACCACATCCGGGCGCCCACAGGGGGGCGCCCCTACGCAATTGCCGGGGCGCCGGCGGTGAACCGGCAATTGCCCTCGCCCAGGCGGTGATGGTCCCTCGCGCCCCTACGCAATTGCCGGGGTGCTGGCGGTGAACCGGCAATCGCCCTTGTCCAGGCGGTGACGGTCGCCTCGTTTAGCCCTGCGTCAACCGATGCACGGCGCGCACTGCGGCGTCGCAATCCGATGCGGCGACGACGGTGCTGATTGAGCACTCGGATGATCCTTGCGCAATTGCGATGACATTGATCTGGCTCTCGGCGAGCGCGCCGAAGACCCGCGCCGCGACCCCGGGCGTGTCGCGCATGCCCGCGCCGACTGCCGTGACGATCGCCACATCGTCACGCGCCCAGATGCGATCAATGTCGCGCCGCGCCAGTTCCATCGACAGATTGTTCTCGAGTGCGTAGGTCACCTGCGGCACCGTGTTGGACGGCACCACAAAGCAGATGCTCTGCTCCGATGACGCCTGTGAGATCATCAGCACATTCGCGCCAACACTGGCAACAGCGCCGAAGGTGCGCGCTGCAACGCCAGGCACGCCGATCATGCCGCGTCCTTCGACGGTAATCAGGCTCAGGTTGCGGATGGCGGTCACGGCTTTGACCGTCTGCCCATTCGACTCAACATCCTGGACAACCAGCGTGCCGGGATGGGACGGATTGAAGGTGTTGCGCACCCGCAGCGGAATGCCGCGCTCGACAACCGGGCGAATGGTGCGCGGGTGCAGCACTTTTGCGCCAAAATACGCCAGTTCCCCCATTTCTGCGTAGGAAAGGACCGGGATGACGCGGGCATCAGGCGCAAGCCGCGGATCAGTGGTCATGACGCCATCGACGTCGGTGTAGATATCGACTTCATCGGCGTCGAGCGCTGCGCCGATGATCGCGCCGCTGTAATCGCTGCCGCCGCGCCCGAGGGTGGTCGTCACACCCTGCTCGGTTGCGCCGATGAAACCAGTGACCACCGGCACGATCCCGCGTTCGAGCAGCGGCAACAACCGCGCGCGGGTGCGTTCGCGCGTCACGTCCTGCAACGGCCGCGCATCACCAAAATGCGCGGTCGTAATCACGAAGCCGGTCGCGTCAAGCGCTTCGGCGGGGATGCCGCGCGCGCGCAGCGCCGCAGCGACGACCCGCACGCTCATGCGCTCGCCAAGGCTCGAGATAGCGTCAATGGCGCGCGGCGACAGTTCACCCAGCACGGCGACGCTGTGGCACAGGATGCTAAACTCGTCGATCAGACGAAAGACCTGATCACTGACCTCCGCGCGCTCGCGCTCATCGGGCACGAGTTCCGCCAGCGCGGCGGCGTGCTTCTCACGCAACAGGCGATCTACATCGCGAAACGTTTGCTGATCGCCGGATGCAGCCGTGGTCGCGCCGCGGATCAGCATATCGGTGACGCCGCTCATCGCCGAGACAACCAGCGCAACCTGGCCCCACGTTGCGCGCTGCGCCTCGGTAATCGCGGCGACTGCCCGGATGGCAGCGGCGTCGCCGACTGATGTTCCGCCAAATTTCATCACCAGCAAGGGCATCAGCGTCCTCCTTTGTTGCTCTACCAGCCCAACCATTGAAGAATGGCGTCCATATCCGCTGGCACCGGCTCAGGCGCAGCAAATTGTTCTACCGCCAGGCCGGGATCTTTCAAGCCGTGACCGGTGAGCACCGCCACGTAGCGCGCGTCCGGGTCGGCGCGTCCTTCGGCGATCACCTTGCGCAACCCGGCGACTCCCGCCGCCGACGCCGGTTCGACGAATACCCCTTCCAGGCGCGCCAGATCGCGCCAGCTTTGTAGAATCTGATTGTCGCTCACACAGTCGATCAACCCGCCCGACTGATCACGCGCATCGAGCGCATAACACCAGCTTGCCGGGTTGCCAATGCGGATTGCGGTTGCGATGGTTTCCGGGTGTTCGACCGGATGCCCGCGCACGATTGGCGCGGCGCCTTCCGCCTGGAAGCCAAGCATCTTCGGCAGGCGGTCGATGCGTCCTGCCTCGTGGTAGCGCCGAAACCCCATCCAGTACGCAGTGATGTTCCCTGCATTGCCAACCGGCAGACAGAGCGCATCCGGCGGACCTCCGAGCGCATCACAGATTTCGTAGGCGGCGGTTGCCTGCCCTTCGAGGCGATAGGGATTCACCGAGTTGACAATCGTAACCGGGTACATCTGCGCCAGATCGCGCACAATCTGCAATGCCCGGTCAAAGTTGCCCTCAATCACCAGCAACCGCGCGCCGTACATGAGCGCCTGCGCCAGTTTGCCGAGCGCGATCTTTCCGGCAGGCACTACGACGATTGACTCAATCCCGGCATGCGCTGCATATGCCGCTGCACTGGCGGAGGTATTGCCGGTCGAGGCGCAGATCACCGAGGTTGCGCCCGCTTCGAGAGCTTTGGCAACCGCCACGACCATGCCGCGATCTTTGAACGAACCGGTCGGATTGGCGCCCTCGTATTTCAGAAACAACTCGCGCACACCGATGGCGCGCGCCAGCCGCGGCGCGCAGATCAGCGGCGTATCGCCCTCGCCGAGGGTAAGGCGCGGCGTTTGTTCCGTGAGCGGCAAAAATGCGCCATAGCGGTCGAACAGCATGCCTTCCTCCATCGCCGAAATAGAAACGCCCCCGTCCTTTGCAGGAGGGGGCGTTCATCGCATCTGGGCTGTCAGCGCCCGAAAACCCTCCCACGACAATCCAACCCGGCGGTAGTGGTCCGGGTAGTGGTCGTGGCGGTGGTTGTACGAAATGCTGCGCGCATACAGGCTGCTGGCGTCTGTTTCTCTACGCCGCTACTATACCCGGGATGGAGTGGGATGTCAAGTTGGGGCAGGGGTTCTGTGCTATAATTGCTACCAGATACCCGCACGACAAGGAGCATCCCGACCATGGCGCAGCGCGAACCGACCATTGCCAGCATCCTTCTGGAACTGGCAGAGGAATACAACGATGTTGTCGCTGAACGTGAGATTTTCGAACGTGTGCTGCATCGCCGTCCCAGTCAGGCACGCGACCCCTTCGCCAGCATTCGTGTTCGTCTCCGTTTCGGAGCGAACGAGGTCGGGTGGGTGCGCCTCGGCGACGGCAACCTGATGCCGCTGCGGGTTGCGCTGACTGGATTGCGCTTCCGGGTAGCGCCGGGTCCGCACGAACTGGCGACCGGTCTGCTGCTGCGGACGCACCTGTTTCCATTTGTGTCGCTTCAGCAGGATCATTTTGTGCTGAAAGACGCTGCCGGGTCAACCATTCCTTTCAGATTTGATTCGATTGAACTGGTTGATGATCTGTTTGGTCCATTCACGCAACCGGCTATCGATCTCGGCGACTGGATGCACCGCGAGGGTATGTTCGACGGTGACACGATTCTGGTGACTGTTGAGCGGGTTGCGCCGCTAACGCTCCGCCTGCAGTGCGACCACGCACCGCCCCCCCGCTCGGCGGACGTGAGGCGTCAGGAACAGGAATTGCTCGAAGGCATCGTCGAGCGAGTCACAACCAGTCGCTCGCTTCCGATCAGCGCCGCCGATGTCGTGTTGTCCGTCTACGCTCGCGCCCCCTGGCGCACGACATATGCCGGTCGTCCGTGGCAGACGCTGGTTCAGCACGATCCGCGGCTACGCCTCATTAATGGAGTGCTGCTGACTGATCGCACCCACACGACGCTGGCGGACATTTTGGAAGAACAGGACTCCGGCGTGTGGGAAACACACGACTCCGAATTGCTGGCAGCGATTGACGCGCTGCAGCGCGAACTTTTGGAGAGCCGCCGGGAAGCTGCAGCGCAGGAGTTGTGGAATGGCGTCGCACCGCGCGCTTCGACAGCGCGCGTCGTGTTCGACACGCGCACAGGCGAGACGACCGTCGTGCAGCCGGATCCGATCGATGCGCTCCAGGATTATTCCGATCAGATTGAAGAACGGTTGCGCAAAGGCGAATATGATTACGATGAGTGGGGACTGCTGGACGACGAGGACGGACTGTTTGCCGACGTCGGCATCGATGACGATGACCTGCCGATCATCGGCGATCTGCGTGAATTCATCGCCGAGCGTCCTGAATTGCTCGCTGCAGCCCGTCGCCTGATGGCGGCGCTCAGTCCAGAGGAGATCGAGCGCCTGCACAACGCCGAAAGCATCGAGGAGATCCAGCACATTCTGGCAGCCCGGTTCCACAATATGCTCCCGGATAACCCGCAACTCTTTGCGACGCTCGTCCCTTACGTCGCTTCCGATACGACATCGCCGGACTTTAACGGGGGACCGCCAGAACTTGAAGACATCGCCAATGACGATGAGGTGTCGTTGATCGATGAAGAGTGGGACGAGGATGCGGATGTGTGGGACGACGACCTGGACGACCAGCCAACTCCGAATGATGAGGCGCTGGCTGCCAGTCACGAACTGATGGAACAGTTCTACACATTTCTGCTGGAGCAGGGGAAGAGTGAGGCGACTGCCGCCAGTCGCACCGGCGATCTGTGGATCTACGCCGACTTTCTTGCCAATTATTATGCACAGACGCTGGCTGAGGGCAATTATGCCACCCTGGATGAGTGCCTGTTCTTTTTCTATCCGAGGCGTGTCGCCAATAGCTCACCACGCGGCGCGCGCGAACTCTGCACGTCGCTCAAGCAGTTCTACGCCTTCCTGCGCACCAAACGCAACATCGACGACCGCTTTGCACGTGAGATGTGGCGGCGCCGGGATCAGGTCGCCCGCGTCGTCGATCTCTATGAGCAGATCGATGCTGACTCGCCGCAGTTCGAGCGGTTGTTTGTCCGCCTGTTCGCCCCATATACTGTGTGATACCGTCAGCACGCGCACCTGTGAATTGTATCTGCGACTGTCCGCTCTCGACGGCGCAGTGGTGAAGCAGCACCCATGACCGTGATCTATTCCATCTCGATGCTGCGTCCCCATACCCATCTGTATGATGTGACGCTCGATGTTCATTCCGTTGATAGTCCAACTCTCGATCTGGCGCTGCCAGCCTGGACGCCGGGATCGTACCTGATCCGCGATTATGCCCGCCACGTTCAGCGGTTCGCCGCAACCGACGATCGCGGCGAACCTTTGCCCTGGCGGAAAGTGGATAAGACCACGTGGCGCATTGCCACTGGCAATGCCAGGCATGTGCGCGTCACGTATCAGGTGTACGCCTTCGACCTCAGTGTGCGCACCAGCCACCTTGACGGCACGCACGGCTACTTCAACCCTTCCAATGTCTTTATGTATCGGTGCGCTCACACCCACGAGCCGTGCATCGTGAACGTTCAGACCCCGTCTGAGTGGCGGGTGACGACCGGGCTGGAACGGATCGACGGCGCTGAAGAGCGCTGCGGCTGGGCGACCTTCCGCGCACATGATTATGACGAACTGGCTGACTCGCCGTTCGAGTGCGGCACGCACCGCCTGCTGACCTTCGAGGTGGATGGCATTCCCCACGAGATCGCGCTCTGGGGACGCGGCAACGAAGATGAGCGGCAGATCCTCGCCGACACGCGCGCCATTGTCGAAACGACGCGCGCGATGTTTGGCAGGCTCCCCTACCGCCGGTATGTGTTCATCGTCCATCTGGTCGATGGCGGTTATGGCGGCCTTGAGCATCGCAACAGCGTTTCGAACATCGTGGATCGCTGGGGTTTCCGCCCTGCGCGATCCTACGAGAAGTTCCTGGCGTTGACGGCGCATGAGTTTTTCCACGTCTGGAATGTCAAACGCATTCGCCCTGCGCCACTCGGACCGTTCGACTACACGCGCGAGAATTACACCCGTCAACTCTGGGTGATGGAAGGCATTACCAGCTATTACGACCACCTGATCCTGCTGCGCGCCGGACTGATCAGCCGCGAACGCTATCTCGAAACCCTTGCCGACGATATCAAACTGTTGCAGAGCCAGCCGGGACGAGCGCTTCAGACCCTCGAGCAGAGCAGTTTCGATGCCTGGATCAAGTTCTACCGTCCCGACGAAAACGGACCGAACAGCAGCGTGTCGTACTACCTGAAGGGCAGTCTGGTGGCGCTGCTGCTCGATCTGGAGATCCGGCGCCGCACCGGCGGCGCGCGTTCGCTCGACGATGTTATGCGTTATCTGTATGAGCGCTATGGCGGCGACCACGTCCACGATCTCTATAGCGGCGAATTCGCCAGGCGCCCCGGTTTTGACGACGATGATGGGTTCTGCCGCGCGGTGGAGGCGGTCGCTGGCGAGGAGGGCGGGGCGTATCGCGCGTTTCTGGAGCGCGCCGTCGCCAGCACGGACGAACTGGAGTTTGACCGGGCGTTCGACGCTGTCGGGCTGCGCCTGGTCTGGGGGCATTCTCTTGAAAAAGAGAACGACCATCCGCCCGCCTGGCACGGGTTGCGTCTCAAAACTGAGCATGGTCGCCTCAAGGTGGCGGTGACGCTGGCAGGCGGACCCGGCGAGGCTGCCGGGATCTATGCCGGTGATGAACTGATTGCGCTCGATGGCGTTCGTATCGACGAAGAGCGCCTCAAGGCGCGGCTGGCGGAACGCAAACCGGGAGACACAGTAGTATTCAGCCTGTTTCGCCGCGACGACCTGCTCCACATTCCGCTGCAACTCGCCGAAGCCCCGCCCGACACCCTGACCATCACGCCGGTCGAGTCGCCGACGGACGGGCAGCAACGGTTGCTGGAGGGGTGGTTGCGGGTTGAAGGTGGGAAGGTTGAAGGGTAAAGGTTACTATGCTCGATTTCCTCAAACTGACCATCGTCGAGGCCGCTGATCTGCTGGCGCGACGTGAGATTTCGGCGGTTGAGCTGACTGAGGCGTACCTGAACCGCATCGCTGTCCATGATGCCCGGCTCAATAGCTTCATCACCGTCACTGCCGACCACGCACTGGCGCAGGCGCGCGCCGCCGACGACGAACTGGCGCGCGGCATGCGGCGTGGTCCCTTGCACGGCATTCCCGTCGCCTTGAAGGACCTGTACGACACCGCAGGCATTCGCACCACCGCCGGTTCGACCTTCTTCGCGGATCGCATACCGGATACTGACGCACGCGCGGTGACGCTCCTCTACCAGGCGGGCGCCGTGCTGATTGGCAAACTGAATATGCACGAATGGGCACTGGGGGTCACGAATATCAACCCGCACTACGGTCCTTCGCGCAACCCCTGGGATACGTCGCGCATCACCGGCGGCTCATCCGGCGGCGCGGCTGCGGCAGTAGCGGCTGGTCTCTGTATGGGGGCGCTGGGCAGCGATACTGGCGGCAGCATTCGCATCCCGGCATCGCTCTGCGGCATCGTCGGATTCAAACCAACATTTGGACGGGTCAGCCTGCAAGGTGTCGTTCCTTTGAGCTGGAACCTTGACCACGCCGGTCCAATGACGCGCACGGTGACCGATGCAGCGCTGCTGTTGCAGGCAATCGCCGGGTACGACCCGGACGACCCGGTGAGCGTTGCGGCGCCGGTTGATGACCTGCTCGCCGACATCGCCGCAGGCGTGACTGGATGGCGCATCGCGCTGGCGGACGATGCCCACTTTGGTCAGGCTGACCCGGACGTGCTGGCTGCGGTGCATCAGGCTGCCGCCGTCTTTGAGGCATTGGGGGCGCGCATCGAACGCATCGATCTCGGGCGCGGGCAGGAAGCGGCGCAGATGAACGCGCTGATGACCACCAGCGACGCAGCAGCGTTCCACCGCGACCGGCTGTGCACCCACCCGGAGAAGTTCGGCGCCGACGTACTGGCGCGTATGGAACGCGGCGCGACGTTCACCTCCACCGAGTACATCCTGGCACGTCGCTTCCAGAGCGAGTGGCGCCGCCATCTGGAACGCCTCTTCGAGCAGTTCGACCTGTTGCTGACCCCCACAACGCCGATCACAGCGCCAGTTATTGAGGGGTTGGACTCGGTTGAGGCGGCGCGGCAACTGACCCGCTGTACGGCGCCATTCAACCTGGCAGGACTGCCTGCGTTGTCGCTGCCGTGCGGCGTGAGTGCGGCAGGGCTGCCAATCGGGTTGCAGATCGTCGCGGCGCCATGGCGCGAAGCGCGCGTGCTGCGCGCCGGCAGGGCGTTCGAGCAGGCGACCGTGTGGCATCGCCAGACGCCGCCAGGATGGTGAACCATGACCTCCGCCCTGGACCAGCCCCGCTTCTACCTCGGCTGCGCGGTCTGGGCGCATCCCTCCTGGTCTGGCGTCCTCTTCCCGCGCGGCAGCCGCAGCGCCGATTACCTGCGCCTTTACAGCCGCCGCCTGACAACTGTTGAGGGTAACACGACCTTCTACGCCATCCCATCAGTTGAGACGGTGCAGCGATGGGCTGATGAAACGCCTCCGTCGTTCCGCTTCTGCTTCAAACTCCCGCGCGACATCAGCCACCAGGGACTGCTGGCGGCGCGGGTGCGCGAGACCGAAGCCTTTGTGCAGCGTATGGCGCCGCTCGGCGAACGGCTGGGTCCGTTTTTTCTCCAGTTGCCGCCAGCGTACTCACCGCATCAAATGGACGACCTTGCTGCATGGCTGACGGCATGGAACCCCGCGTATCGTCTGGCAGTCGAGGTGCGCCACCCAGACTGGTATGCGCCCCACGAAGAAGCGGCGCTGATGGCGCTGCTGGAGCGGTATGGCATTGGGCGGGTGCTTATGGATGTGCGTCCGCTCGACCTGGGACCGCTGCCGGGTGCGGAGGAGGACCTGCGCCGCGCGCGCGACAACAAGCCTGATGTGCCGCTCCATCCGCTGCGCAGTGCGTCCTTTACCCTGGTGCGCTACATCGGTCACCCGGATGTGGCGAGGAACGACCCGCTGCTGGACGAGTGGGCGACGCGGGTGTGTGCGTGGATTGCCGAAGGCACGACCGTGTTCTTCTTTATGCACTGCCCCGTAGAGCGGGAGTCGCCGCTGCTCTGCCGCGCGCTGCAACGCCGTCTCGACGGAACGCCTGGCGTGCCGCCGTTACCGTGGGACAGCACCATTGATAAGGGCGATCAACTGACCCTGTTTTGATTCCATTATCAGGGATAACGGTTCGGATTATCGACCGGCAAACCCTCAACCGTTGCAGCGTCGAGCAACCGGTCATCGGCAGCCAGAAAGGTGAGCGGCGGCAATCCGGCGCTTATGAGACTCATATGCACTTCCAGCGCCGAAGCCAGATGGAGCGCATCGTAAGCACGCAGAGGGTAACGCTCCAATAGTAACCGCGCGTGCAATAGCACTGGTTCCGTCACCGATACAAGGCGATATGCGGAGTGGCACAATGACAGGAAATCATCGCGCAAGAGAGCATAATCGGTTTCTGCAATTGATCCTTCGCGGCGTCGGCGGTTCAGTGCGCTGATGACTTCTATAACGCTCAACTGACTGGTCGTAATTTCATGACCCAAAGCAGGGTCGCATAACAGTGTAACCCACTCAGAGCCGACTTCCCAGACGTGCCGCTTGACCAGAACGCTGCTATCGGCATAGAAAACTGACATTAGAAGCGCTCCTCGCGATCTTCCAGAATGACCTGCGACAACGGCCTGCCATCGGAAACGCGCTGCGCGAGCGCTATACGTTCTGCGAGTGAAAGTTGCTTCTCAACAGCGCCAGACTCCAGCGATGTAAGCAGTCCTTCAGCGCGTAATTGCGCGATCAGTGTTGCTACGGTGATATTCTGCGGCGCTTCCGTCGCGTCCGAAGGCGTTTCCAGAATCGTCAGCAACCCTCGTTGCGTCCCGCTGACAACAATCGGCTCAAGCGGTTCAATCCTGCCATCGGCATGGACAATGACTTCCACAGTTCGCGGCATGGTTTTGATCCTCCTGCAAGCATGATAGCACAAAAGGGAAGAGGGCGATTGTATCGTCTGACTCAGGCAGTCCAGACTTCCCCCCTCTCCCGCGTGCGATCGCACGAAGATTAACTATCCGTCCAACCGCCTGGCGCCTGAAGTCGCGGGCTAAAGTTGCGAAGCCCGCCTGCGCGGGTTAGACCAGGTGATACCGGATTATTTTCTCAAATCCCATAAACCGCGGGCCGGCGCTGCGAAGCCCGCCTGCGCGGGCTATACCGAAGATTGCCTGCCTTAGGCATCAGGACGCTCCAACCCCCTTCTCTTCCAAATCACAAGGGTAGATTTTTCCAGCAAGCTGTCAGACGCCATCGACGCCCAGCGTCACGATGACCTCCAACTCACGAGGGTAGATTTTTGATTTTTCCAGCAAGCCCTCGTGTCAAGTCGCCCGTTTCCGGCATCAGAATGCCTCAACACCCCCTCTCCAGCGATGCTGGAGAGGGGGGCGGGGGGTGAGGAAGAAAAAGTCTTCGAGATGCGGAAAACGAGCTTCGGATCCGCAAAACGCTACCCTTGAGATCCGCCTGCCCCCTCGGTCGGCGGCGCCACTGGTGCAGCGGGAGGCATCGCAGGCGGGACAGGCGCCTGCGGCTTCTTTCCGCCTCTCATCACCTTACGCCAGGCCCAGCGCAGGAACAGTACAATCGGCAGCCAGACCAGCGACCAGATCGCCAGGACAATCGCCAGGTTCACCAGTCCCTGACCGAACTCGATCAGACCACGCAATGCCTCACGCGCCACATGCACCGGTTGCCAGGCGTCCTCTTCGATAATCACCGGAGGCGGCGGCGTCGGGCGCAGCTCGGCAGTGATTGTGGACATCGCCGCGCTTTGCTTCAGATACTGCATGCGCCCTTTGATCTGCTCAATCTGCCCCTGAACGTCGGTCAGCGCCTGATTAACCTGGAGGGCGTCTTCGACCTTGTCGGCGCGCGCCAGCAGATCGAGCAGGCGGTCGCGCGTCGCCTCCAGGTTGCGCAGCCGCGACTCGAGATCGACGTACTCCTCAGTCACATCATCGCCGCTGACACTGCGGCTGAGCACCTTCTTCGCCAGCCCTTCTACGCCGCTCAGCGCCTCCTCGAAGCGCGCCGCCGGCACGCGGAAGGTGATCGTCGATTGCATCGAGTCGCCGGAGCCATAGGTTTGCACACTGACGACGAAGCCGCCGAGTTGCTCCGCCTTCTGGCGAATGGCCGCCTCGGCTTCGGTCACGCTGGCAACCTCCAGCGATACCGAGGCATTCTTGATAACCAGACGCTCGGAAGCGGGCGGCAACTGCTGATCAGACGCGGCGCCGCTGCCCCGCTCCAGTGACGGCGCTCCCGTAGCAGGCGCCACCGGCGCCATAGTCGGCATCGCCACCAATTGAGGTTGAGCTGGCGAACTCGCCGGCACCGCCGCTGCTCCACACGAAACCAACACCACTGCTAATACGATGGCGATGATGAAGAGTCTGACAGAAGCCATTGTGATGTCCTCCTGGTGCGCTTGATTGACGCTGTGACGAGGGAGGGGCGTTCGGTGGTGCGAGCGGCCGCT
The DNA here is from genome assembly GCA_025055265.1 of Roseiflexus sp. Taxonomy (GTDB): domain Bacteria; phylum Chloroflexota; class Chloroflexia; order Chloroflexales; family Roseiflexaceae; genus Roseiflexus. The sequence goes on along the minus strand of JANWXL010000050.1, from coordinate 7,396 downwards.
CTTACACGTTTTGCCCGTCGTCATGTATATGAACGCGCGATCCCAGGAAGTTGTTCCAGGATCGGAACAGGGAAGTCGAAGAAGGGAGGTGACACGGCGCTCTTCGGTCTGATGCAACGAACGTTCTACTGGTATAATATTTTGAGAAAATAATCCGATATCGCCCAGTGCAGCCCGCGAAGGCGGGCTTTGCAACCGTAGCCCGCGACTTCAGGCGCCGGGCGGATGAGCGGATAGCGGAATATTTATTCAAAGTCCATATCAGGGGTCGTTCATGTCTGCGCTTGAATGGCGCTTTGTGGAACCCAGGTTGTGAACGTTCAGGAGTTACGCCGATGACTCATACCACAATCCATCCCCCGCCTGCGTCTGACACACCGCCCGTTGAGGATCCATTCCGCTACGGCTGGCGTCTCGTGCCACGCCCGACCCCCGAAGATCCCCATTACTTCGAACAGGTTCCACTGACGCTGGAGGATGTCCTGCACCCTGAAGTGGGAGATTTCATCGTGCACAGCGACCGCCACGAGACCGACCGCATGTACCTCACCGCCGTCTTGCGCGCCCGCCTTGAGGAGCCTGGCGCAGCCATCGTCCTGAGCGACGTGCGCATCGCCTGGGATGTGCCCGACCTGCGCCCGCACGGACCGGATGTGGCAGTTATTCCCGGAGTCCGCGAGCGCCAGAACTGGAGCACGTTTGACGTGGCGGTCGAAGGGGCGCGTCCGGCGCTCATTATCGAAATCACCTCGCCGGAGACGCGCGAGATCGACCTGGAGCGCAAAGTGGAACACTACGCGCGAGCGGGGGTGGCGCAGTATGTGATTGTGGACGATCTGAGTCGCGGTAGAGAGCGTCGCCTGCGCCTGCTCGATTACCGCCTGGAGGCGGGGAAATACCGGCTGCATCCGCCCGATGCAATGGGGCGGGTGCATCTGGTGATCGCCGACTTGTGGCTGGGCGTGGAAGGGGATCACGTCGTCTGCTATGACGAGCGCGGCAAGGCATTCGGCGACTACGCAGCCGTCGTGCGTCGGGCGGCGGAGGCAGAGGAGCAGGCGCAGCGCGAAGCCGAAGCGCGCGCCGCAGCCGAAGCGCAGGCGCAGCGCGAAGCCGAAGCGCGCGCCGCAGCCGAGAAGCGATTGCGCGCGCTCGAGGAAGAATTGCGCCGACTGCGTGGCGAGGGGTAACGGGCGCGCCTTCGTATAACTATTTGCTCGATCCCGCAGGTTTGCCCCGCCGTACCGTCTCAGGTATAATGCCCTGGAGATGACAACGGGGAGCACACAGGCATGACGGTTCAGGCGCTCTACCGGCGCTATCGCTCACAGACGTTCGATGAACTGATCGGACAGGAACACGTCGTTCGCACCCTGCGCAACGCCATTGTGGAAGGGCGGGTTGCGCACGCCTACCTGTTCACCGGTCCGCGCGGCGTTGGCAAAACCACTGTAGCGCGCCTGCTGGCGAAGGCGGTCAACTGTACTGCATCGCTGACGGAACGTCCCTGCGGGATGTGTGAGTCGTGCCGCTCGATTGCCGAGGGACGAGCTGTCGATGTAATCGAGATGGACGCCGCATCGCACACCAGCGTCGAGGACGCGCGCGAAATCATTGAACGGGTGCAGTTTCGCCCGGCAGTCGCCCGCACCAAGGTCTACATCATTGACGAAGTGCATATGCTTTCGACGGCGGCTTTCAACGCGCTTTTGAAGACGCTTGAAGAGCCGCCGCCGCACGCGCTCTTCATCCTGGCGACGACCGAAGTTCACAAGGTCCCGGCAACGATCCTGTCACGTTGCCAGCGTTTCGTCTTCAACCGCCACACGGTCGCGTCGATTGCGGCGCACCTGCGCCGGATCGCCGATCAGGAAGGGGTGACGCTCGAACCGGGGGCGGCTGAGGCGATTGCGCGCGCTGCCACCGGCAGCATGCGCGATGCGCTGAGTGTGCTCGACCAGTTGATGGCGTATGGCAGCGGATCGGTGTCGCTCGAACAGGTGCGCAACCTGCTCGGCGCCAGCGAAATGCAGGAGGTGACGGCGCTGGTAGACGCGCTGATCGCCGCCGATCTGCCCGGCGCACTGCGGGTTGTCGCCGACGTCGCCGCCGCTGGCGCCGATCTGCGCCAGTTCACGCGCGATCTGGTCGAGCGGTTGCGGGCGCTCATGCTGGTCTGCGCCGGCGCCGACCGTTCGCTGCTCGATGTTGCGGAAGAAGAAGCTGCACAGATCGAACGCCAGGCGCGCACTGCCAGCCTTGGCGCGCTGATGCGCTGGGTCAAACTGTTCAGCGAACTCGATTATCAGTTGCGCATCAGTTCCTACGGTCAACTGCCGCTCGAACTGGCGGTCATCGAGGCGGTGATCGCCCCCGCGCCAGCCGCAACCCAGGCCGCTGCCGCCGCGCTGCCGCGTTCTCCGGCGCGCCCGGCTGCCGTTCCTGTCCGTGACGATGCGTCTCCGCCTTCTGCGGCGCGTCCGGTTGCCGCATCCACCCACGAGGCTGTACCGCCGCAGCGCACGCCAGCGCAGTCGGTCACTGCGCCCGCCCGTACCGCAACGCCGCAGCAGACTTCGGCGCAATCGGTTACAACGCCCGCCCGTGACGATGCACCACCTGCTCCAGCAACCCATCCTGCTGGCGTCAAAACCGACAAAGCGCCAGCGCCGTCTGTTGAGGCTGCACGCGAAGCGCCAGCGACCGCTCCAACGCCCGCAGCGCACCAACCGGTCTCAACCGGTGATCCAACCTTCCAGCGCCAGGATCAACCCCGGCGGGCAACTGGTTCTCCAGCGCCCGTCGAGACCAGCGAAGGCGTGGCAGCCGCCAACGCCGACGCTGCTGCGCTCGAACGGATTGAGAGCATCTGGCCCGCCGTTGTGCGTGATGTGCGCGTTCACAACAAAACGCTCCAGGCGCTGCTCAACAGCGGCGCGCGTCCCGTTGATGTCAAGGGCGACACGCTCATTCTGGAAGCGCCCAGCGAGTGGTTGATGAACCAGATCGAAAAGCCCAATATGCGCCAGATCGTCGAGGAAGTGCTGAGTAAGCACATGGGGGCGCGCTTCTCCATTCGCTGCGTGGTTGAAGCGCAGCGGCGCGAGAATCCGGGGGCGCTGCGCGAGCAGATCCGCGCCACGCGCAAAGATCCGCTCGTGCGCGCCGCGCTCAACATCTTTGATGCCGACATTATTGCAGTGGAAGAACCGAACGACTGAAGGAGGAATACCGGCATGAACCCGCGACAGCTTGAACAGATGGCTCGCCAGATGCAGAAGGAAATGATGCGCATTCAGGAGGAGCTGGCGAACGCAACTGTCGAAGGAACTGCAGGCAGTTACGTCACCGTCACAATGAATGGCCACCGCGAAGTCAAATCGATTAAGATCGCGCCGGAAGTCGTCGATCCCGACGATGTCGAAACCCTGCAGGACCTGATTGTTGCTGCGATTGCGGATGCCAGCAAAAAGGCGCAGGAACTGGCGGAACAGCGACTTGGTCCCCTGGCTGGCGGGATGAAATTGCCGGGATTCTAGAAGATGTTGGGGCAGGTCTCAGACCTGCCCCAACATCAGGTTTCAACATGCACCAACCGCCCGACATCCAGATTCTGCCTGCGCCGGTCATTCGCCTGATTGAGGAGTTAAGCCGATTGCCCGGCGTGGGTCCCAAAACGGCATCGCGCCTGACCTTCTTTCTGCTGCGCGCGCCGGATGAACTGCCGCGCGCGCTGGCAGACGCCTTGATCGCGCTGAAGGAACAGGTGCAGTTCTGCTCACGCTGCTATTTCATTACTCAGCGCGATCTCTGCGCCATCTGCGCCAACCCCGCCCGTGATCAGCGGGTGATCTGTGTTGTCGAGGAGCCGCTCGATGTGGTCGCCATTGAACGCACCGGCGTCTATCGCGGGCTGTACCACGTGTTGCACGGGCGCATTGCGCCGCTGGAAGGGATGAACCGCGAGGACATCTATTTTGATGAACTGCTCGACCGGGTGCGTGTTGAGCCGGTCGATGAGGTCATTATCGCCACCAATCCGAACCTGGAGGGTGAAGCGACCGCGTTCCACCTCCAGCGCGCGCTGGCGCCGCTCGGCGTGCGGGTGACCCGCCTGGCGCGCGGGTTGCCCACCGGCGGCGACCTGGAGTGGGCTGACCCTGGCACCCTTGGCTCGGCGCTCGAAGGCCGCCGCGAAATGTAACCCGCTTATGAAACGGTCAGATTTTCGAGCGACGGGAGCGCCACGATCCAGATCTGGCCAGGGTTGAATGCGACCTCGTTGCCCGAAGCATCCAGGAACATCAGGCGACCTTCAGGCGAGTCTTTGCGCCACGTCACTTCACGCTCGACGCCATCAAAGAACACACGCGCCCGTCCGCTGCCAATCACCTTCTGTTCAATCCGTCCTTTGTCATCGCCTGGAATCGGCGCTTCCGGCACTTCCATCACGACCACATTCTTCGCCCGCAGTTGTTGCCCGGTCACTGCATCGATTGCTGGACGACCGCGGCGCAGACGGAGATAACTATTCGTTGTCGGGTCGTAGGTCCATCCAGCGGGATCTTCGCGGTAGATGAAGAAATACTCAATCCTTTTGGAAGGAGGACGCGCGTCCGGCGGCGCGTCGGTTTTGAATAGAAAACCGATGTTCGGATCCGCGAACGGTTCCGGCGCCAGATCGCGCAGTGCGCGTTCGAGCGTAGCGCTGTCGGTGTACAGGTTGTGCGGCGCGGCGCGCTGACTGATGCGGGTAAAATAGATGCTCCTGTCGCGGAACAGCGCATCAACATCGACCAGGCTCGTCGTCTGCTGTAGCGCCTCGAGCGCCTGCGGCGCGCCGCCAGCGTGGACATAGAGACCGCGAAACTCTGTAGCCCACTGCACGAAATAGAGCCGCGCGCTGCGCACCGGACCGATCGATGCGGCGGCTGGCGTGATCCCTGGCGCATACACTGCCATAAAGCGCGTCAGACCGAATTCCGCCAGCGCCTCAAAGACAATAGCGGCTTTGTCCAGACCCGATTGCGGGTACGAACTCGGATGATTGTCGATCATCACGACGATCGGGCGTCGCTGGAGCGCCCCTCGCGCCAGCGCTGGCGCGCCGGTGATCGGGTCGCTCGTCACGACCGGCGCCGTGGTTGGCGCAATTGTCGGGGCTGCTGTCGGAACAGGCGTCGGCGGCAGCGCAGTTGGCACAGTGGTTGGCGCTGCTGTTGGCGGCGGCGCAGTCGGCGCAGTGGTTGGGGCAGTGGTTGGGGCAGTCGTCGGTGCGGTCGTCGGCGGCTCAGACGGTGCAGCAACAGGGTTGGGCGCGCCGCAGGCGCTGATGAGCAGCATCCACACAAGACTGATCAGGACGAAAGTGCGATGAGAGCAGATCCCGGCGCAGCGTTTTCTGGATTTCATTCAATATCCCTGCAACAATGGCGCAACACCGCGATAGCGGCAATTTCAGTCAGCGCGTGCTATTGTACCATAGCCGCGCCCGCACTGACACTGGCAAAAGCGCTGTCATACTGCGCCGCCATCTGCGACCAGTCGTACTGTGCCGCTATTGAGCGGAAGTCAATCTTCTTCAGGGATGGCAGCGCCGCAATCGTCTCGCTCAGACGATCAACAAGCTGTGAGTCGTCGTCGTAGAGACACAACGAATGAAGATGGGACGGGATAAGTTCCGGGTAGCTCAGGCGGCGCGGCAGCACCGGCACGCATCCGCAGAAGATCGCTTCGACCACGGCAATGCCAAAGAATTCCTGAATGGCAGTACTGACGACAATATCAGCCTGGTGGAGCAACCGGCGATACGCCTCCAGATCGGGGGCGTATCCCCACGCTAATGTGCAATCTGCAAATTCCTCGCGCGCCGCGACGAACGTCGGATGCTGCGGATCAATGTGCTCGCCAATCACGATGAGGCGGAAATCGACCCGACGCCGCCTCAGTTCGGTCAACGCCGCAAAGAACGTCTCAGGACCCTTATCGTACTCCCAGCGACTGTTCCACAGCAGGACCGGCGGCTCTCCAGCGGATGCACGGGGAGGGGGCGCTGCCAGATCAAGGCGAGCGAGGTCGATTCCAGGCGGCAACACGTGCGACCGCGCCGCAAGCGTATCGATCAGGTCGAGCTCCTGGTAATCATGGTATCGTCCCGGCAACCCAGGCAACGCCGCAAAGAACGACTCGTGGTGAAACGCCGAGTTGAAGAAGATCGCGTCGGCTGCCAGCGCAGAGGTGTAATTAATCCAGGGGAACGCCAGATCGCGCGTGCGGCCCGGCGGCAGCGGGTACGTCAACTGATTTTCGTGCATGTAGAGCGCAACAGCGGACTTTCCCAGCAGGTCGCGCGTCAACCCCAGGAACGTCGCCAGGTCGAGCATATCGGTGGCAACGATCAGATCGACGGGAGGAAGGGTGCGGCGGCGCACCTCGCGCGCAAAAGTGATGGCTGCGCCACGCATGCGCCAGCGCCATCCGCCAGCTGGCGAAAGCGTCAGGAGGGTGACATGATGCTGGCTATGATGTGCAAATCCCTGTGATACTGCGGCGTGTGAACCGCCGTGAAAGGCATCGAGCCAGAGAATATGCATAGGGCGTAAAATGCTGCACGGTCAGAGGTGACCGTGCAGCGGCGCCTTGAGCCTCACTTCCGTGCGCTCCAGGTGGCGTTCGCACACAGCACGCCATCGAGTTGTGCAGTCAGCGACCCGTTTGCCGCCGACCCTGACACAAACGTGCCACTCACGCTGATCGTATGGTTCGGGTTGCCGCCGGTGATTGGGTTGAAGACGCTGCCGCTTACTGCAAAGGCGTTACCGCTGATGCGAATGCCGTTCGGGAAGTTCGGATAGGTCTCGAACGGACACGACGGACCATCGACCGAGACGCGGTAGATGGCGCCGTTGCGCACCTCGATCTCGAAACGCCCTGGCGGGTAGTTGCCTGTCGTCGTCGTACCGGTGTTTGTACCGCGCCAGATGCCGTCATATGGACTGGACTCAGGCGTCGGAGTCGGCGGCTCGGGCGTCGGCGTCGGAACCTCAGTCGGAACCATGAGATCCTGACGCGCAGTGAAATCGACGTAGAATATCTCGCCTGGCTGCCCGCTCAGGCGCACCCGCACCTGATGGCCGGCCTGCTCAGCTGGCGTGGTTGGCTTATTGTTGACCGCATACACGGCAATCCCCCACTCGCCTTCGCCAAGCCCGCAGATGCGGTAGTTGCCGGTGTCGTAGAAATGCTTCGCCGGGATCGTTCTGCCGCGGTTGTCCACCTGCACGTAGAAACTCTGGAACAGCCCGCCATTCGCCTGAGTCACGCGCCCCTGGATGCACGATCCGCCCTCGCTGTTCGCCGGATCTATCGTTCCACGCCGGGCGACGCCGCGGAACAG